>CALXKE010000017.1 GCA_944388805.1 uncultured Clostridia bacterium
ACCTTTTTAATTTCAATACTTTCTGGGATTATAGGTGATTTATTTTTACCGTTCTGGAATGTTACTTCGGTGTGTACCGTACTTTTGCTTATTCCGAATTTTTTTGCCGCTCCTCTTACTGTATCTTTTGAATCTATTATATAATGTGCTAATTCTATTGCACGTTCTTCTATTGATACACTTTTCATATTGTTCTAACTCCTTTTATTTGGAATACTTTTGTTTAATTGTATTCTTATATTTTATGAGTTAGAACTTATTTATTTTTTACTATACTAGAAAGCTCATTGATAATTTAATTTATCTATTAATATATCAATTTTAAAATATCCTTTTTCTTACTCCTCTTCTCGTATATAATACTCTTTTAGAGAAATCTAATTTTCCATCTAAAAAATCTTGTTTTATAATCTCAAAACCTTTTTTGTAATATTTTATTACATTTTCTACGCATTCATCAGAACATTAATTATTGTTTTGTATTTGCTTAAAACCTTCTGGTCCTATTTTAGCATAAATAAAAGCTTTACTTGCTTCTAATTTCATTTTATTTTTATTTTTTTCTAATTTAGATATTTCAAAATAAATTTTGTTATATACATTTACCATTTTACTTTTATTTTGTGAATTATAATTTACATACTTCCTAAATTCTTTACTATTATATAACTTGCCTAATTGCCCTTTCGTAGTTTCTAAAATTTGATTAACTAAATCTTTATCTGCCTCTTCTACATTTTTATCCTCATAAAAGTACAATAAATAATATTTGATTCTTTTTATTTCTTTATTGTATTTTTCTAATACTTTTTTTAATATTTTAGTACTACTTTTTCTGTTATCTCTAATTTCTGTAAAACCATCAAATCCAATTTTGGAATATATATAAGCTTTGGTAGCTTCTTTTGTTAAATTTGGTTCTTCTAATCCTTTTTCTATTAATTCATTATATATCCTGTTATATACATTTATTAAATGAGACCCTTTATGTGAGTTAATTGTTAATTTTTCTTTTAATATCTCAATTTCTTCATTATTTAATTCTTTTAAAATTTCTTTTGCATTCTCTAAAATTTTGTCTGTAAATATTTTGTCTTTCTTTTCATTGGATGGTTTATTTTGTAGTAATTTAAATCTAATTTCTTTTGTGCTCATAGCATATCTTTCCAATAATATATCTAACTTTTGTTTTATCATTTTTGTATTATCTAATATGTCAGAAAATCCACATTTAGCAATCTTTGAGTATATATATGCTTTACTAGTCTCTTTCGTTAATTCTGGTTCTTTCATTCCTCTTTTATATAATTCAATATAAATTCTATTATATGCAACCACCAATTTAACTTCTCCATATAGTTCTTTTTGCAGTATTAATTTTACTTCTTCTATTGTTTCCTGTGGTAATATTTTTTTTATTCCTGATTTTTTAATTACTTTTTCTGTTAATAATTTATTTGCCTTTTTTGTATCTAAGTCATCATAAAAATCTAATGTATAGTATTCTAATTCATCAATTTTTTTTAGATATTGTTTCAAATTTTTGGATTTATATTCTTTTTCTATGTATCGTTTATTTCTAATATAAGAGTCAAATGCTTTTTGTGCTATTTTAATATATGCATATATTATTTTAGCCTTACTATTTAGTTCTGGCTCTATTATTTTCTCTTTTTTTAAAGTATAATATATTTTGTTATATGCTACTAAAAATCTTATTTGCTTTTCACTGTTATGTAATAATTTTTTGTGCAAATTTTCCTTTTGTTGTTCTGTTAGGTTTGGTAATTTTTTTACAATTTCATCATATACTTTTTTACTTAATTCTATGTTTTCCTTTTCTATTGATTTACATTTAGGATATAATAAATAATAGTCTAATAAATCTATATCTAATTTATATAACTCTATTATCTTTTTTATGTTTATGCTATAGTATTTATCATCTTTTATTATACTACCAAATCCTATGGGTCCAATCGTTCCATATAGATATACTAAACAAGTTTTCTTCATTATTTCTTTTTCTTCTTTTTCATTTTTTCTTATTTCTTTATAAATTCCATTAAATGCATATATACAATTATTATTGTTATTTTTAGCATCTTCTAGTAATCTTTGTTTTATTTTTTCTTGCTCTTCTTTACTCATTTTGCATAATATATCATTTATATTTTCTAATATTTTATCTATCATATTTTTAGTTCTTTCTTTATTGTTTTTCCCTTTGAAAATTAATTGTATGTCTAAATCCTTTAATTCTTTATTATATTTTTCTATGATTGGTTGTATAGTCTTTTCTATATTATTACATTGTAAAATATCTGAAAAAGACTTTGAGAAAACTTTTGTGTAAATATATATTTTGCTCGCTTCTATACTTAAGTCTGGTTCTTTTAACTCCTTTTTCTTTAGTTCATAGCATATTTTATTATATGCATTTATTAATCTTGTTCCATGTTCTAAACAAGATTTTGAGTTATATGATAATATTTCTTTTAAATTTTCTATTTTTTCTTCAGATAATTCTTTTAATATGCTATTTGCTTTTTCTATAATATATTCCGCTAATTTTACATCTGAATTTTCTACGATTCTTATTGTTTTTTCACACATTAAATAGTAATCTAATTTTTTTAATCCTTCTTCATATTCGTTTACTAGTTTTTTCAATGTTTTTTCTGTTGTTTTTTTGTTGAATCTTACAATATTAAAAAATCCTATTTTACTAATTTTTGCATATAGATATGCTTTACAGGTTTCTTTTTCTAGCTTTGAATCTTCTATTCCTTGTTTTTTCATTTCACAATAAATTCTATTATAAGCATTCCTTTGCCTGATTCCATCTTGAATATTGCTTTTTTGATTATACAATAATTTTTCTCTTACTTGATCTTGTTCTTTCATTGATAGTTTCTTTAATACATCTTTTGTGTTTTCTATCACAAAATTTGTTAAATTTTTATCATCTATCTCTACTCTATCTTGTGTGTTTCTTAATAGCTGATAATGTATATCTTTTAATTCTTCTGGATAATTTTTTATTATCTTCTTAATCATTTTTTCTTTTTCACTTGATATTTTTCCAAGACCTACATCGAAAATCTTAGTATATGTATATGCTTTGCTCGCTTCTTTGCTTAATTCTGGTTCTATCATTCCCTGCTTTTTTAAGGCATAATATATTTTATTATATACATTTATTAACTTTGTACCTTTGGAATTTGATACTAATCTTTCTTCTAATGTCTTTTTTTCATATAAATCTAGTTTTTCTGTAATTTCTTCAATATTTTTTAACACCATTTCTGTTAATTCATTATCTGCTTGTATTATATTAATGTCTTTTTTGTTGTCTAATAAATAAAATTCTAAGTCTTTTATCCCTTCTTTATATTCTTTTAACAATCTGTTTAAATTCTTTTTTGTATATCCTACTTTATTAACTAATAAAAATCCAAATCCAAAATCACTTATTTTTGCATATATATAAGCTTTGCTTGCTTCTTTGCTTAATTCAGGCTCTTTTAATCCTTTGATTTTCATTTCACAATAAATTCTACTATATGCATTAATCAGTTTCTTCTTTGTATATTCTTTATTTCTTTCATTGGTTAATAATATTTTTTCTAATTTTTCTTTTTCTTGTTCATTTAAGTTTTGAATAATATCTTTCGCATTTTCTAAAACTTTTTTGGTTAAATCTTTATTTGATTTTTTTACATTTTCATTTGATGCATTGCTTAATATATAAAAATGTAATTGTTTTATCCCTTCTTTATATTCACTTAGAATTTTTAATACTGTTTTTTCTGATAAATTAGGATCACTATGAAAAAGACTAAAAAAACCTGCTTGTGCAATTTTTGCATATATATATGCTTTACTTGTTTCTATGCTTAGTTCTGGTTCTTCCATTTTTCTCTTTTTTAATTGATAATAAATTTGATTATATGCAATTATTAATCTTCCCATTTTATTATCAAACCCACGGCTATTTTGTAATAATTGTTTTTTTAGCATTTCTTTTTCTTTTTTATCTAATTCTTCTGTTATTTCTTTTGCAAAATTCAATACTAATTTTGTCGTTTCTTTATCTGCTTCTTTTTTAGGAATATTTGATTTATCATCTAATAAATAATAACATATATTTTTTATTGATTTTTCATAATTTTCTAATACTTTTTTCATTCCTATATCTTTGTATTTCTTTTCATTACATTGGATGGAATAAAATCCTATTTTGCATATTTTACAATAAATATATGCCTTGCTTGCTTCTAAGCTTAAGTCTGGCTCTTTTATTCCTTGCTTTTTTAATGCATAGAAAATCCTATTATATGTATTCATTAATCTTGTCCCATGCTCTTGACATGTTTTTGAATTAAACTCCAGTCTTCTCTTTAATATTTTCATTTCTTCTTTTGTTAGCTCTTCAAATATATTTCTTGTTCTTTCTAAAACTTCTTTTGTTAGCTCTTTATCGGCTTCTTTTACAGGTTTATCTTTTTTGTTTTCTAGTAGATAAAAGTCTAATTCTTTTATTCCTTCTTTATAATTTTTTAACACATTTTGTGTTATAGCTTTTGAAAATTTGCTTTTATCTATTATAGCTGTAAATCCTTCTGGTCCAATTTTTGCATATATGAATGCTTTACTTGTTTCTTTACTTAATTCTGGTTCCTCTAATCCTTGTTTTTCTAATGATTTGTATAAACTATCATATGCTGTTTTTAATTTTCTTCCTTCTCTTCGATTACTTAATGGATTATATTTTAATTTTTCTTCTAGCTTTATGATTTCTTCTTTTGAAAGATACTTTATATCGTTTTCAACACTCTTGAGTAATTCTTTTATAAACATTTCATCTTTTACTTTTACCTTATTTTCCAATTTTGTATAGTACTCTTTAAATCTTTCATTTTTATTAGATTGAAAGTTCTTTATCATTTGTATTGCTATTTCTTGCTCTTCTCTATTTTCTATTACTCTTGGTTCAGAATCTATTATGATATTTATATTACTTTTTTCTATATTATGTATTTTTAATTCTCTATATATTGGTTCTAATTTTTTATTTATATAAGTGGATATGTTACAGTTATTTTTTTCTATTTCTTTTATATTGACTGCAAGTGCTACTGTATATATTTTTTCTATATTTACTTTTTTTAAATAATTTATTAAATTTTCTTGTATTTTTTCTTCTTTTGGGATTTTTTCGAAAACTTTTTCTAATTCTTTTAATTCTGTAAAAGTTTGTTTTAAATTTTGTATGATTCTGTCTGGAATATGATACTGTTCTAATAATCCAATACAATCTAAAATGAATAAATCTGTTTTTATTTTTCTATATTCAAATCTTTTGCTTTTTAACTTTCTAATATGAATACAATTTGGTATTTCTTGCAATTTTATTTTTTCTTTTTCTATCTTGTATCTTACTTTTGTGTTTGATATTAGTTGCTCTTTATTTTTGTTAATATATTTATCTATTTCATTTGGTGATAATATTCGTTTTTTATATTTGTTTATGTCCTTTTCTTCCATATATTTTAAGCATTTTAACATATAATTCACTAATTTTAGCAATCTTATTGGATTAAATATTTTGTTTCCATCTACATCTTCTTGTTCTTGCCACCAATCTAATGGATGATGCGCACTTTTTCTTAAGTTATAATGCATAACTGAAGGCACACAATTATATGCCATAGAATTTCCTCCCATTACTAGTGGAATAATATGTTCTAAATTTAAATTTGTTATTATTTTATTGTTTTGTTGGCTTTTTACAAAATCTTCTCCTGAATATGCACATCTATTATTAAAATATTTTAGAGCAATGTTTGCTTGTTCTTGTGTTAGCTTTCCCAATTGCCCATATTTTAATGCTCTATAATTATGTGATAATACATCTTGAAATACTATTTCTGAATTTTTTGCTTTATTATTTTTAGTTTTTTCTATTTCTTTTATTTTCATATTTGTTTTTCCTTATTTTTCTCTTTATTTGTTCCCTTTTTGTGCATTTTTTCATGCATTAGACTTATACTAGCTTGAATCTGATTTATTTTCTATATATTCTACTACACTTGTTTGTTCTACAATTGTCTTTGACAATAAAAAAGTGGACATCATGAAATTAAATTTCTAAATGCCCATATATAATTATTTTTTGATAATATCTTTAATCACTTCTCCTGCTATAATCATTCCTGCAACAGATGGAACAAACGATATACTAGCAGGTGTTCTAGATTCCATATCATGTTTTATTGGCTCTTCTTTGGAATATAAAACTTTTAAATTTTGTATTCCTCTTTTCCTTAGTTCTTTTCTCATAACTTTTGCCAGTGGACATACGGATGTTTTATAAATATCCGCTATCTCAAATTTGGTTGGGTCTAATTTATTTCCTGTCCCCATACAGGAAATGATTGGAACTTCTTCCTCTTTTGCTCTTTGGATTACTTTTAATTTTGTTGTAATCGTATCTACGGCATCTATCACATAATCTAAAGTATGATCTATAAGTGTTTCTTCTCCGTTTTCTATGTCTTGCGGTATATATGTTTCTACCTTTACTTTTGGATTGATGGATAAAATTCTTTCCTTCATACAATCTACTTTTAATTTTCCTATATTCAAAATAGTTGCATGGATTTGTCTATTTAAATTACTAGGAACAATCATATCATTATCTACCAAAATGATATTTTCTATTCCCGCTCTTACCAGTCCTTCTACTACAAATGAGCCTACACCACCTATTCCATATACAATAACTTTGCTAGTGGCTAATTTTTGCATATTATCTTTTCCAATTAATAATTCTGTTCTTAATTTCCATTCTTCTTCCATCTGTCTCTTCTTTCTTATTCTTTATTTTTTAACTCTGATAGCTTATTATATAATTTTTCACCATATTTTTTTTGTAAAAACAATCTGGCTACCTTTTTAGGAATTTGCATATTAGCAATACTTCCATCTTTAAATTCTATCCTTATCTTATAACTTATTAAACCTTTTCTCAATTTTTTTATAGTTAAATCTTGAAACTTTACAAAAAAACCATTTGTGATAGTTTTATTAGTAAATTTTGATAGTTCAAAAAAATATATTTTTTCATTGTCAAAATATAAAATGTACTGTATATAGTTTGAAAAAGAAAATACTCCATATATTATATATTCTTTTGCTGTGGGAATCATTTGTGCTAATAAATAGTTTTCCTCTTTTAAGTGATTTTTTTTCAAAAATTCTCTAATTGTTTCTCCATTAAATTTTTCTAAATTATATTCTTTAATGGATATTTTTTCTCCTTCTAAAAATATTTCATCTTTTGCCATGCTTTGTTTAAATTCTTCGACACTTTTCCTTGCATAAAAAAATCCAATCATTGCTCCAATAGCATATATAACCGCTATAATAATATTAAATCTAAAATTTAAAAAATATAGTAATATATACAATATGATATTGAGTATCATAAAATATTTACTGAATGTTTCTTTAAATATTACTTTTTTACATTTCCTAGAAATTTTTCCTGCTAGAATACCTCCTAATAAAGGTGACAAAAATAGCATAATAAAAGTTGGTATATAGGCTCCATTTGTCATATATAATACCACAACTGTACAAATCATTAATAATTCTGTAAATACAATTAATGCTCCCCCATATTTTAATAAAAAAGAACTTTGTGTTGTTTCTATTTTACTCAACTCCTTTTTGTTTTTTTACTATTTTATACTATTTTACTTGGTTTGTAAATACTTTTCATTTTCAGTTCCAGATTTCCTAGCAGGAGGGGGCTATGTATTATTTTTGAATTATTGACGAATGTGCCGTGGAATAGATGTATAAATTCTTAGTTTTAAATAAATGAGGAAGCGCGAATTCTTGCAGCGAGAGGCTCGTTTATTTAAAACTTAGAATTTATAATCTATGTAGCAAGCCGAGGAAATAATGAAAAAATAATACATAGCACCCTCCTGCTAGGAAATCTGGAACTGAAAATTTTGATAACTTGATTATTCAGCTTGTCTAGTATATAATTAACTTACTTAAAACTAGAAATAAAAGGAGTTTTACATGTTAAGAATTCATAATATAAAAATTAGAGAAAATATATCTGATGAAGAATTAATTGATTTTGTTCTTCACAAATATCATATTCATCCTTCTGATATGCTAGAGTGGAATATCTCTAAAAAATCAATTGATGCTAGAAAGAAAAATGATATATTTTTTAATTATACCATCGACATTCGAGTAAAAGATGAATCCAAATATTCCAGTCTTCCAAAAGTGGAAATACCAGATATTGAACAAGATATAAAAAACAATATTGACATTCCTTTTTTAAATACTTTAAGAGCTTGTCCTTCACCTGTCATTATTGGAGCAGGTCCTGCTGGGTTATTTTCTGCTCTAACACTTATCCAACATGGTATAACTCCTATTATCATTGAGCAAGGAAAAACAGTTGATGATAGGAAACATGATGTAGATTGTTTTTTACATGATAAACACTTAAATCCTTTTTCAAATGTACAGTTTGGTGAAGGTGGTGCTGGTACATTTTCAGATGGGAAATTAACAACTGGAATTCATAATCCTTTATGCCAAAAAGTATTAAAAGAATTTGTAAATTTTGGAGCACCAAAAGAAATTCTATACTTATCTAAGCCACATATAGGAACAGATAAATTGATTGATATTATTCGAAATATGAGAAACTATATTTTATCAAAAGGTGGTAAATTTTATTTTAGTACTAAATTTATTAATTTTACTACTAAAAACAATAAAATATATTCTATATTGCTAAAAAATTTAGAGGACAATACAAATTTTGAACTGCCTACCAATCATTTAGTTTTAGCAATTGGTCATAGTTCTAGAGATACTTTTGAATTGTTATATCAAAATGGAATCATGATGGAAAAGAAAAATTTTTCAGTAGGTGTTAGAATTGAGCATCTTCAAGAAATGATTAATCAATCACAATATGGAGAAAATCCGAAATTGAAATTACCTCCTGCTGAATATAAATTAGCATACCATTCTCCAAATGGTCGCTCTTGCTATACATTTTGTATGTGTCCTGGAGGAACCGTTATTGCCTCTTCTAGTGAAAAAAATACCATTGTTACAAATGGTATGAGTGCCTATTTAAGAAATGGCAAAAATGCCAATTCTGCTGTATTAGTCAATGTAACACCAGAAGACTTTACAGATGTTTCTCCTTTAGCTGGTATTTATTTTCAAAAAGAATTAGAAGAAAAAGCATTTATATTAGGTGGTTCCAATTATTATGCACCTATTCAAAAAGTAGAAGACTTTTTAAATAACCAAAAATCTTCTACCCTTGGATTAGTTACGCCTTCTTATTTACCTGGAACAACCTTATCAAATTTAAATGAAATTCTTCCAGGATTTATTTCTTCTACCTTAAAAGAAGGTATTTTGTATTTTGATAAAAAACTAAAAGGATTTGCTCATCCTGATAGTATCTTAACTGGTGTTGAAACCAGAAGTTCATCACCTGTAAAGATTCCTAGAAATACCAAGTTTGTATCTAATATAGAGGGAATTTACCCTTGTGGAGAAGGTGCTGGATATGCCGGAGGTATCATGTCTGCTGCCGTTGATGGAATTAAAACAAGTTTAGCAATCTTAGGGGTTGTTTTTTAATAATTTAAAATTTTTATACTATTTTAAAGATATACATTTTTTATTTATTGTATATCTTTATTTCTTATCTCTTTTACAATTTGGGTCAAATTTTTTACCAAATATTCTACATCTTCTTTCGTATTTTCATCTCCAAAAGTCACTCTTAAAGTTCCCTCTGCATAGTCACTTGGTAATCCAATGGCTGTTAATACATGTGATGGCATACTACTTCCTGAAGAGCAAGCACTCCCTGCTGATGCACAAATACCTTTTTCATCCAATTTCATTAGTAATTCACTACCATTTACGCCTTTAAACGATATATTGCTATTTCCTGGCAATCGATGGTCCATAGAACCATTTATTTTTATATTTGAAATCTGATTTTGTATTTTAGAAAAATACATATCTCTTAGTTCTTTTAATTTTTTAACATGTGTTTCCATATTGTTTTTTGCAATTTTACAAGCTTCTCCTAGTCCAATCATTCCAGGTACATTTTCAGTTCCTGCTCTTTTGTCCCTTTCTTGATGTCCTCCATCAATTAAATTTTTAAATTCGATATTTTTATTGACATATAATGCACCTATTCCTTTAGGAGCTCCTATTTTATGTCCTGACAAAGACAACATATCAATATTCATTTCTTGCACATCAATTTTTACATTTGCACATGCCTGAACAGCATCTGTATGAAATATCATTCCTTTTTCTTTTGCAATTTTTCCTATTTCTTTGATTGGCTGGATAGAACCAATTTCGTTATTAGCAAACATGACACTAATCAATACAGTATCTTTTGTTATAGAATTTACAAGTTCTTCTAAATCGATAATCCCGTCTTCATTCACATTCAAGTAAGTTACTTTATATCCATTTTCTTCTAATGTTTTACAAGTATTTAATATCGCATGATGTTCTATTTTTGTGGTTATTACATGTTTTCCTTTATTTTTATTTAAATACATAATTCCTTTTAATGCTGTATTATCACTTTCAGTTCCTCCACTCGTAAAATAGATTTCATTTTTGTCACAATTAATTAAATTGGCAACCTGTTTTCTTGCTTCTTCTATTCCCGCCTTTGCTATTCTTCCTAATGTATATAATGATGATGGATTTCCATAAGATTCTATAAAATACGGAAACATTTTATCTGCTACTTCCTTTTTTACCTTTGTTGTTGCTGCATTATCAAAATATCTTATCTTCATTTTACATCTTCCTTTCTTGATAGGATAAATCTCACTCTAAGCAACATTCTTTATGACTCCTCATCTTATTCTATGCTACTTTTCTTTGATTATTTCTTTTATTTTATTTATCTCTTTCATTGTTGTTTCATATCCATATTGATAACAACTATCTAATTTTTTTACATCTAACAATCCAGTTTTATCTGTTTCTATTGTTAAGATATAATCACTTTGTTTTAAATTTTCTTCTGCTATTTTACTTCCCATCAAATCAATTGTTCTCATTGCTATATCCATATAATTGCTATCTTCTGTTATGTCATCTGGCTTAAAATTAATAGCTAATACTTTTTCAATTCCTAATTTTTTCACTTCTGCTACTGGTACATTATCTAATGCTCCACCATCTAAAAATTTATGTTCTTTAAAATCACATGGACAAAATACGGCTGGAAAACTACTTGTTGCTCTTAATGCCTTTCCAACAGGAATATCTCCTATATATTTTTTATATGGATTTTTTTCATCTGGAATATGATTTGTAAAAATATATTCTTTTCCATCTTTTATATCTACAGCAGGTATGGATATAGGCATTGTTTTGATTTGCGAAATGGTTTCTATTCCTTTTTCCTTTGCCAATTTATCAAACAATTCTTCTATATTTTCTCCTCTTCTAAATCCTGTATTTTCTCTTCTAAATATCTGATGTATTCGTGAAAATATTGGATTTTGTCCAATACCCACTATCTCTTTTGCATGCATTTTAAATAGCTGATACATATCTTCTGGAGAATATCCTAGAACATATAAACCTGCAATTAATGCACCTGAACTTGTCCCTCCTATTGCTTCTATTTTTATACCACTTTCTTCCAAGGCTTTTAACACACCAGCATGTGCAATTCCCCTAATTCCTCCACCTGATAAAGCAATTCCTAATTTCACTTTTTTCACCCTGTTTCTCTTTTTATTTTATATAGTATTTACAAATTTGCATCTTTTTAATCGATTATCTCATTAGAATATCCCATAATTTCATTACAAATTAAGCTTTCTGATTATGGCACACACCATGTAACACTAGTTGATATCCAAAAATAGAACTCAACTGTAAGTACATATTTATTATTTTGAAACACCGCGTAAGCGACCAAACGAGCTGAAAGCGAGTGCGATTGGAGCAACCTTCTTTCACTAAAATGTGAATTTTGGTGATAGAATTAAATTTTATTTAAGACTAGACAAAAATTCATATTTTAGTATAAGTGGTTGCGACACACAAGGTGTAAAAAATAATAAATATGTACTTACAGTTGAGTTTTAATGAATATTGAGGTCAAAAAAATAGACTCAAAATTGAATCTATTTTTTTGTCTTAGATAATAAAGATTTATTTTGTATAATAAAATTCTCCATATCCATATTCTACTTTATAATAATCTTTTATAAATTCTGGTTCTGTTTGCACATTAAATGTATAAGTTGGTTCTACTATCACTTTACCATTGGCATCTACAATTCCCCATTTTCCATCCAATTTAATTCCTGCATATCCAAAAGTATTTAGGTCAGTCGCTTTATCATATATATAATCTACAACCACATTTCCAGATTTATCTACAAATCCCCATTTTCCATCTTGAGATTTTGCATAAATTTGATTGTTAGGGAATATTTCTGTATTTTGTTTTTCATTTCCTTCTAAATCAAAGTATCTTGTTTCTGTATCATTATATAATTTTATATAATTGTCTTGTTTTTGAAGTATAGCATTTGTCATCTCACACAATTGTTTAAAATTCTTATCATATAACTGTGTTGAATTATTTTCTGATAATCTTGTAATGATATAATCTGTTCCTTCTACTTTTTCTATAGAATCATATTCTATTTTTATAATTGGTTCTTCTTTATCATTAATAACGCCTACTTTTCCACCAGTTACTGAAACAATGAAATAATTGTCATATAAATAATTGATATATGCATAATTTTGTGTCGTTATCTGATCTCCATTTTGATTAAGAATGCTATATACAGAACCTTGTGAATTATCTATTTTAATTTGATAATTTTCATTTCCTGTTTCTAATATATATTCATTACTATCTATTCCGGCTGGATTTCCATCTTCCTGATATACTTCCACATTTCCATCTACATCAGTAGCATAGATATATTTTCCTGTACTATCAATTTGTGCAAACTCTACTGGTATAACAACTGTTCCATCTAAAGTTGCTACCCCATATCGTTTTGTTTTTTCTAATGTTAATGTATTGCTTTCACTATTGTAAGAAATAGATTGGTATTCATTTTCTATAATTTGTTCTTGATTTTTTATCATACCATATTGTCCGTTTTGTGCAACAATTAAATAAATATTGTCATTATCTTTTATGTTTATGATTCTAGAAACTTCTGTATATTCCGGTTCTAGCAAAACATTTCCATCAACATTCACATATCCATATCTATATCCATTTTCTGTTGTATTAGAAATAATGTATCCCGCATGTTTATATCCATCTTCTTCGGTTGTATAATTGTCTACTGTAATTTGGTCATATTCTGGGTCAACTAAGTAATTTCCTTTATTATTG
This sequence comes from uncultured Clostridia bacterium, assembly GCA_944388805.1. Classification (GTDB taxonomy): domain Bacteria; phylum Bacillota; class Clostridia; order TANB77; family CAG-508; genus CAG-269. Next base: position 13,490 of record CALXKE010000017.1, read on the forward strand.
ATAACTCCATATTTTCCTTCTAACTGTACTAATAATTCTCCCTCTTTATATGGTAATCCTTCTATTGATTCATATATAGGTTTTGCAATTACTTCTCCTTCTAAATTAATTAATCCTAATTTCTCATCTTTTTGATAAGTTAATAGATTTTTCTCATACATTAAATCACTTGCTATGTTTTTTAATCTGATTGGCTCTATTTGTGTATATTCAGAATATATTTGCTCATTATTCTGATTAAGTACTTTTGTATCATTATTTTCATCATAGCATATGAAAACTGCTTTTTGTGGATTTGGTATAATCACATTTGTATATTCTGGATTAATAATAATATCTCCACTTGTATTAATAACTCCATATTTTCCTTCTTGTCTTAAAATGAAATATGCATAATCCTGAACATTAATTTTTTCAATTTCATATTCTCTTCCATTTTTTTCAATTTGTCTAAACATAAACCATCCCGCAATCGCAATGATGATTAGTAACACAATGACAATCATAACAATATATTTTTTCTTCATATTCTTTCCCTACCTTATTCTTCATTTTCTTCTTCTTCTGTTTTTATTACATGATTTTTACACGCTTTTACTTTTAATATTCTTTTATCTTCATATTCTTCTATTTTATAGGTTACTTTTTCTGTTTCTATCACTGGTTTTTCCTCATCTTCAGGAATTCTTCCTAATTCTTCTTGTAAAAATCCAGATATGGTATCATAATCTCCTTCAGGAATTCCTGCATCTAACAATTTATTAACATCATAAATTGGTAAACTTCCTGCTAACATATACGTATTATCATCAATTTTTTCATATTCTTTTTCCTCTTTATCATATTCATCATATATGTCTCCTACTAATTCTTCTAAGATATCCTCCATTGTAACTAGACCTGCAGTTCCTCCATATTCATCAACAATAATTGCTATTTGCATTTTATTTTTTTGTAGTTCTTTGAATACTTCATTGATTAATCGATTTTGTGATACGAAATATGCTTCTTTCATCAAGTTCTTTACTTTAAAACTTTTTTTATTAATATTTTTTAATACATCTTTTACATATAAAATTCCTTTTACTTCATCAATGGTCTCATCATATACTGGTATTCTACTATATCGATATTCTTCTTTTGATAATTCATCTAATAATTCTTCATTACTAATATTAATATCTACCGCGAAAATATCTTTCCTATGTCTCATAATTTCAGATACAGTAATATCATTAAATTCAAAAACATTATTGATTAATTCTTTTTCTTCTTCTTTGATGGTTCCTTTTTCTTCACCTTGATTTACCATCATTTTGATTTCTTCCTCTGTAACAGTTTCTTCCTCATTTTCTCCCACACCAAATATTCTTGATATACTATTGGTTACAACTGTTAATAATTTTACAAATGGTGCTGTCACAATAGAAATAGCTCTAATAACCCCAATAGTTGCAAAAGATATTTTTTCATAATGTTTCATTGCTAATCGTTTTGGTACCAATTCACCAAAGACTAATGTAAAGAAAGACAATATGATGGTAATAATAATGATAGATATACTTTTCCATACCCCTATACTAATTGATGGTATCCAACTATTTAATGTTGGTGCTAACATATCTGCAAATGTTTCTGATGCAAAAGCACTTGATAAAAATCCTGCAAGAGTAATTCCAATTTGTATCGTTGCCAAAAATTTGCTTGGTTCTTTTAGCATTTTTTCTATTTGCTTTGCTTTTTTATTTCCCTCTCTTGCTTGCTTTTCTATTTTCGCATCATTTAAAGATATAAATGCGATTTCACTTGCCGCAAAATAGGCATTTAATAAAATTAATATCACTAATACAATTAATTGTGAAAACATAAAATATACGCTCCCTTTTGTTTTATCTTTTTTATTATATACTTTTTTTGTATATTCTATCAAAGTTTAATTTTTTATTCAATAGTTTTCAAATTTTAATCTTCAATTACAGTAACTATTCGTTACAGTTCATATCCAATAGTATTTATATAGCAACATTCTGATTAGATATTATTTTATAGGTACTTTTACATATATAAAGAAAAAGGAAACTTTAAAAGCCTCCTTTTCAGTCATTTACATACCTGTCACTGGTAAAATTCTTTTACTTGTCACTTCTTTATTATCTGTTGTTTTCTCGATTTCTGGAATTTCTTCTTCATGATTATTCACTGTTACCGTCATTTCTTCATTTAAGCTTATATCGACTTCAATTAAATCTTCATACATTTCATAACCACTAATCGTTCTTGTTTCTTTTATATAATATTTTCCTGGAATTAAGTTTTCTACTTCTATTCTTCCATCCTCATCTGTTTCTAAATTTGTGTAAATCACATTTTTATTTTCATCTAAAACCTGAAATTCCACACCTTGTAATTTTTCTTCAGTTTCTTCATCTTGTTTTATGATAATTAATTTTGTTTTATTTTTATGATAATTATCTTGTATTTCTCCTGTTCCATCCTCATAAGTTGATGCTGTTAATGCATAATCTTGTAAATTAGAATTTGGAGCTTTTCCATATAACACTGGTTTTGTCTCTATTTTTGTTTCTATTTGGATCTTAATTGTTTTATCTTCTGTCATATATTTTATTGGAATGAATATTTTGAATAGCTCATTAGAATTATATTCTGCTTTTTCCTGATTTGTTTCATCTGTTATTTTCATTCCTTCAATTTCTTGACCTTTTTCATCTGTTACATGTACCGTATATTTGTCTATATTGGTTTTCGCACTTACTTTATATGTTTTAGAAACATATTGTGACTCCTTACTATCTTGTTCCCAATTTTCCTGTAATTTTATAATATCCACTTTATTAGAAATTTGTACCTCACTAGAGCTATTGGCATCATTGATAATTTTATACATTGCATTTAATGTTCTTTGTCCTGCTTCTCCAATTGCACCATAATCACTTAATTGATTTCCATGAATATAGCTATAAATAGCATGTTTTGTCGCTGTAAATGCTTCTTTTTCATTTGCAACACCTAATTCTTCTATTGTTTTATATGGGTAACCATTTGTTACAATTTTCCAAAGCATAACATCTTGTAGCGCTTTTTCAACAGAAACTGTATAACTTCCTTCTTCTGCTCCTGGTTTAGTCTTATCTAAACAATAAGCAGGATATACTTTTCCATCATTTTTATATTCAATATATGTGGTTTTTACAATAACACCTTTATAAGTTAGTAAACTCCCGCAATCTCCTACTGCATATACATCTGTTGCATCTATATTACTCGCCATGACCGAATTTGTAAAATTCAAAAAATTTAATATGATTATGGCAAATACAATACATACAATTTTTGAAACTTTTTTTATTTTATTCAAATTATTTTCACATCCTTTCCTTAATTATATAGATAAAATTGCCTTTTATTTTAACTATTATTTAAATTTTTCTATTCCTTGTATACATCTTCTGTATTCTGGTTCATTTTCAACACAGGTAATTAATGTAATTGTATTCTCTTCTGTTGGCTCTAAATTACTCCAATCTGTATTTTGAATTATCTCATGTTTTGTTACAATATATGTTTTTTCTATATCCTGATAGATATACTTAATTTCATCTCCCTCCTGTAATTCTTTTAATCGACTAAAATAATTATTTTTATATCCTCTGTTATGCGCAGCTAAGCATACATTTCCTAAATCTTTAGAAGATTCTTCAAAATGTCCTACATAATCCTCCATAACTTTTTGCGTTGTTCCTTCTTGTATGGGCGCTTTCAATCCTATTTTATCTATTTGTATATACCAACTCTGTAATGTATTTGTTTCTTCTAAAATCAGAGTATTATCCTTTATTATGTTTTCTGAATCAATAGTTTGATTTTGAATAAAATTTTCTGAATCAATGACTGAATTCTGAATAAAATTTTCTTGTGTTGTTAAATCGACTTTAAATTCTATTTTTTCTGTCTTTAATATATTGCTATGAAATAAAACATTTATGAACAAATATATTATGATGGAAATAATGAAAGACAATACATTTATAAATTTACTAGTATATATAATAATAAATACGCTCTCCTTTTTTTAATATATCTTGGCTTTGTTTGGAAATTTAACTTGATCAAATTTCTTTGATTAAATTTTTTGACATTAAATATTTGATATAAAAATATATATAACATGTTACATGTATATAATAATACATTTTTTTCCATTTGTAAAGAATTTTTCATCGCAAAATTCGACATTCGACTCAAAAAAAGGTTACCATATTCAGACCTGATTATCATTAAAGCAGGCATATATATTATTTTTTATTATTTCCTCGGCTAGCTCCATAGATTACAAATTCTAAATTTTAAACAAACGAGCCTCTCGATATCTCGCTTCCTCATTTGTTTAACATTAAGAATTTGTATATCTATTCCACGTCACATTCGTCAATTAATAAAAAATAATATATATGCCTGCTTTAATGATAATCAGGTCTGAACAGAACCTCCAAAAAGGCTCTCCTGTACCCGGAAGCCTTTCTTATTGAATAGGAAAAATTAAATTTTCCTATTCAATAAGAAAGCTATATTGCACAGAAAAATTGCGTAGCAATTTTTCGCGTCGACAAATCTTTGCGCTTCTTCGAGAACTTAAATGCATATAGTTAAATTAGAAAAGTAGTGAAAAGTTCTAGCAAAGCGAGATTTGTCCTGTCAAACTTATATTTTTAAATCTAATTCAAAATAGAATTCAACTCCATTTTCTTTATTAATAACTCCATAATCATTTTTATAATTACTCATTATCGCTTTTACAAATGATAAACCAATACCTGTTCCTCCATCTGCTCTATTTCTTGATTCATCCACTTTATAAAAACGATTCCATATTCTTGTTAAATCTTCTTCTTTTATATTGATACCTGTATTAAATACTTTTATTTTCACCTTGTTTTTTTCTACATTGACAACATTTTCTATTATAATACGTTTTTCTCCATTTACTTCTTTAACGTGCTTAATCGCATTTGTTAAATAATTGGTAATGACTTGCTCTATATAGAAATCATCAGCAAAAACATTAATTTCTTCTGGAGATTTCAATTCCACTTCTACTTGCTTTTCTTCTAACATAACTTTTGATTTTCTAATAACTTCTTTTTCTAATTCTACAATATTAAATTCCTTGTCAGCAAATTCTCGCTTTCCATATTCTAGTTTCATTAATTCTAATAATTGTTTTACTAATCTATCCATTTTATTGGTCTCATCCAAGATAACCTCAGCATAAAATTTTCTGCTTTCATCATCTGTATTAACATTTTCTAGTAATCCTTCACTATATCCTTGTATTAATGCAATTGGTGTTTTCAATTCATGTGATACATCTGATATAAAGCTTTTTCGCATTTCATCAATTTTTGATTTTTCTTCTATATCTCTTTCTAACTCTATATTGGTTCTTCTTAATTGTTTAATCGTACTTTCCAACTTATCTGACATTAAATTAATACTTTTTCCTAGATTATTAATTTCATCATCTGCATCTGTTATTCGATATTTATGACTAAAATCTAAATTAGACATATTTTTGGCGATTGTATTTAACTCTAATATCGGTTCTGTAAATTTTCTACTAACAAAATTAACAATGACTGCTGAAATTAAAATTGTAAAACCTGCAATTAAGTATAGAAAATTATTAGAAATTTTTACACTTTCCTGTATTGAAGAAACTGGTATTCGAATATATAACAAATAATCATTATCTAATTTAGCCGATAATAAGATATACGAAATTCCCGTTTTACTCTCCTTTAATCTTCTAATAATAAATTTTTCATTTTCCTCTATTAGCTCTCCTGCATTTATCGCATTTGTCATAGCATTCATTTCACCAAAAGTGGATAAAAAATCTTTATTTGATGTGAATACATTAATATCATCATCATCTTTTATTAAAATATCAAAATTATTGTTTATTGCTAATTTTTCTAGCTCAGAATTAATATCTATATCTGTTGGCGCATTATAATAATCATTAATCACTTCATATACTTCTATTAAATCTTTTGTTTTACTATATAAATAAAATTGTCCAAATACAAAATTATTTACTAAAATTAAAAATAGTATGATAAGTAATATAATTAATGATAACATTAAAAATAATTTAACTCTTACTGATTTTAATGCATTTCTTATTTTTCCCATTTTTATTCCCATCCTTAGGTAATTTACTTAACCTCAAATTTATATCCGACACCTCGCATCGTTTGAATATATTTTCCTTTCTTTCCTAATTTATGTCTTATTTTCTTAATATGACTATCAATCGTTCTAGAATCTCCATAATAGTCATAATTCCATACATTATTTAATATTTTATCTCTTGATAGAGCTATATTTTCATTATCCACTAAATAGGTTAATAATTCATATTCTCTCAAACTTAATTCAATTGGTTTTCCATCTACTTTGACAGTTCTTCCTTCTTTATCAATTTCAATTCCACCATAATCTTTCACTTCTTTTTCATCTGGATTTGTTCTTTTTAATATAGCTTCTACACGGGCAACTAAAATTTTAGGACTAAATGGTTTAGAAATATATTCATCAACACCTAGTTCAAATCCAAATAATTCATCTTGTTCTTCTCCTCTTGCTGTTAACATGATAATTGGTACCTTGGAATCTTGTCTAATTTGTCTTAACACTGACCAACCATCTAATTTAGGCATCATAACATCTAATAAAATTAAACTAATTTTATTTTTATTTTCCTCATACACTTCTAATCCTTTTTCACCATCTTCTGCTTCTAATATACTATATCCTTTTGCTGCCAAGAAATCTTTTATTAATTTTCTCATCCTTTGTTCATCATCTACAACTAAAATACAGTTATTTAGCATTTTTATCACTCCTATTTTTTTCTCTTTTTTATTATATATTATACATAGGTTTTATGTCTAGATTGTGAACAGATTTTTATTTTTATTAAAAGAAGAAACACTTTTTTCTATTCAACCAAAAATAACTACACTAGTATTTAGTGTAGTTATTCTGCTTCTAATTTTTAACATATACAGTTTTTGTATCATATGCTAACTCAATATTTTCCTCTCTTAATATTTTCATTATTTTCATATTGATATCTTCTACTTCTTTTAAATAACTTGCATAACTAACAGAATTTGTATATGTATAAATTAATATATTGATTCCATTATCTGTTATTTGATCAAATCTTACAATAATAGAATCATCATAAACACTTTCTCTTTCTTGTAACATTTTTTCAATTCTTGCTTTTAATAATTCTAATTTTTCTAAAGGTGTGTCTAATTCTACACATAAATTTGTTTTATATCTTCTTTTTTCCATTTTACTCCAATTAGTTACAGAAGCATCTGCAATAATGGCATTTGGAATATTGACTAACGCATTCTCAAATGTTCTAATTCTTGTTGTTCTAAAAGTAATGTCTTCAATAGTTCCTTCATAGTTATCCATTTCAATCCAATCACCAACTACAAATGGTTTATCAATAAAAATAACGACTCCACCAAATAAATTTTTTGCAGTATCTTGTGCAGCAAGTGTTACAATGACACCTCCTAATCCTAATCCAGCAATTAATCCTGTTAGATTAATTTCTAAAATTGCTAATACTAAAAATATAGCAACGATATAGATGAATACTCTTGTCACTTTTAATACAAATTCAAATACAGTATCATCCATTTTCTGACTTAGGCTTTTCCTTAATTTTTTTCCTAAGATTGTTTTGCTAGTAAAGCTATTGGCTAATCCTACTGCCATTTCTATTACACTGATAATCTTAAATGCTTTAGTTACAATATCCATTACTTGCTCATTGATTTGTAATGGTACTCTTAAAAATACGATGGCTAAATAAATTCCTAAAATGATGAAAAATACTTTTAAAGGTTTAAAAAATGCACTTTCTTTTATTTCTTTTGCTTTTTTACTCTTTATTTTAAATATTCTAATAATCATATAGGAAAATGTACCACTTAATATTCTAAAAAATACAATAATCCCAATAGCTATAATAATATCTACAATTTCTATAGATGTTAGTCTATTCCAAAAATCAACTAACTGCTCCATAATTTCCTCCAATATTAAAATGAATTATTTTTCAATCTATCCCATGTAATCTCTAAGCTTCTTACTCCTACTAGGATGTCTTAATTTTCTTAAAGCTTTTGCTTCAATCTGTCTAATTCTTTCCCTAGTTACTTGGAATTCTCTTCCCACTTCTTCTAGTGTTCTTGATTTACCATCTTCTAATCCAAATCTTAATTTTAATACTTTTGCCTCTCTTGGTGTTAATGTATTCATTACCTCTTCTAATTGTTCTCTAAGCATTGTGTAAGCTGCTGAATCTTGAGGTGCTGGAGAATCATCATCTTGTATGAAGTCACCTAAATGGCTATCATCTTCTTCACCTATTGGTGTTTCCAATGATACTGGGTCTTGTGCAATTTTTTGAATTTCTATTACCTTTTCTACTGGTATTTCCATTTCAGCTGCAATTTCTTCTGGGGTTGGCTCTCTACCTAATTGTTGTAATAGATGTCTAGAAGTTCTAATTAATTTATTAATTGTTTCTACCATGTGTACAGGAATTCTGATTGTTCTTGCTTGGTCTGCAATTGCTCTTGTAATCGCTTGTCTAATCCACCATGTTGCATACGTACTAAACTTAAATCCTTTTGTATAATCAAATTTTTCAACAGCTTTGATTAATCCCATATTTCCTTCTTGTATTAAATCTAAGAATAACATTCCTCTTCCTACATATTTTTTAGCAATACTAACAACTAATCTTAAATTTGATTCTGCTAATTTTTGTTTTGCTTCTTCATCTCCTTGCAATACTTTTTTAGCCAAATCTAACTCTTCATCATAGGTCAATAGTGGAATTCTTCCAATTTCTCTTAAATACATTCTTACAGGGTCATCAACATTAATACCTTCATAACTAGTATCTGTAATTTCATCTAATTTTAAATCCTCTACTTCTTTTAAGTCTTCAATATCAGGTTCTTCTTCCATATCATCTTGTAATAGATCTACACCCAATTCTTCAAAAGCATCAAAAACTTTATCAATTTGGTCTGGATTTACATCATCTAACTCAGATGCCAAATCACCTATAGTAATTTGCCCTTTTTCTTTTGCTTTTTTTAATATATTATTTACTTTTTCTTCTTTTAGTTTTTTTGTTTCTTCTGATTCTTCTGCATTGTCTCCTTTTTTAGCTTGTTCTACCTCTTCTGCTTTCTTGTGTGCCTTTTTTCTTACTTTTTCAATTTTTTCGATTTTTCCTTCTTGTTTTAATTCTTCTTGTTTATTTTCTTCTTTTTTTGCCATTTTTATCACATTCCTTTCTTAATGTGAAAATCTGGTTGGAAAAGAATTAAATTTTGGCAATGCTGAGCTTGTTAAGGCTTTGCCTGTTACAAGGTCAGTATGCATAGCTGGAAAATTTTATTTAAAAGGCAAGGGCGCATACTTTTTGTATGTAACCGCGTTTTAAATGAAATTTGACGTAGCCAAAATTGTAATTATTTTTCAACCTAATTCACCCCTATCTAATCTTTGCTAACCTAATAATAATATCATTTAGCTCTTTTTCTAATTCTTTCTTCTGATTTTCTTCAGTTGTATTTTCTTCTAGTAATTCTAGAATTTCAAGTTTTCTTTCATTTAACTTATCTTTTTCATAACTTTGTATAATATCATCAATTGCTTTTTCTACATCATCGATTCCATAATCTTCTGCCATTATCATGGTTATATGATTTTGTTCTTCTTCTGATAGTTCATCAATGATGCTATTTATATTACTATTTCCATTTTCAAATTCTTCATACAATTTTTCAGCAATCTTCTTATCTATCTCATATTTAAAGTCTTTAATCGTAATATTTTGCTTGATAATTTCATAAATATTTCTATCACCTGAAAGTAAAATCGCTAAAACCGTATTTTCTCTTCGTTTTGTAGCTTCTGACACATTGTCTGTTTCTTTTTTTTCTATGTGTCTTACAACTGGTCTTGTTTTGCTTAATACTTTTTCATCTTTACTTTCTCTATATGTCAATTTATTTACTTCTGCATAAATGGCTTCTTTTGAAACATCATATTCTTTTGCTATTTTTTCTATATAGACTTCTCTTTCCATACTATTATCAATTTTTGAAATTAATTTTGCTATTTCGTTTAAAAACTTTATTTTGTCATTGGTATTTTCTAGATTCAAAGATTGTCTTAATATTTTGACTTTAAATTCGATAACAGAAATTGCTTTGTCGACTAAATTTTGAAATCTTGCATTTCCATATTTAATAACATATTCATCAGGGTCTTTTGCACCTTCCATTTGTAAAACTCGAATATCACACCCCATATTTTGCAATATTTCCATTGCTCTTACTTTAGCAGTTTGTCCAGCTTCATCTGAATCATAACTTAAAATAATTTGCTCTGTATTGTTTCTAAGCAAATATCCCTGTTGTTGGGTTAGTGCTGTTCCTAAAGAGGCAACTACATTATGAATATCTCTTTGATGAAGAGAAACCACATCCATATATCCTTCTACAATGAGTAGTCTTTTTTTGATATCATATTTTTTTGCAACATTTAATCCATATAGATGTCTTCCCTTACTATATACAACATTTTCAGGAGAGTTTATGTATTTAGGTTTTGAATCATCTAATACTCTTCCTCCAAAAGCAATGACTCTTCCTCTTACATCACATATAGGAAACATTAATCTGTTTCGATATCGATCAATATATTGTCCTCTATCATTTTTATTCACTAAGCCAGACTCTAAAATTTCCCTGTCTTCAAATCCTTGTTTTTTTAATTCTCTATAAAGTTCATCAAACTTGCCTGAAAATCCAATTTGAAATGATTTTAATGTTTCATTTGATAACTTTCTTTTCTTTATGTATTCTTGAGCCATTTTAGACTCTGGTCTATACAAATTTTCATGATAATATTTTGCCGTAAATTCATTTACTTTATATACTTTTGCTTTTAAGACCTCTTTTGCTGAATCCATATTATTCTCTAATGTTGGTAATTGTATATTTGCTCTTTCTGCTAACTGTTGGACCGCTTCCACAAAATTGATTCCTTCAATTTTTGTCAAAAATGTAAATACATTTCCACCAACGCCACAACCAAAGCAATGAAATATTTGTTTTTCTGGAGATACTGAAAAGGAAGGTGATTTTTCATTGTGAAAAGGACATAGTCCAAAATAATTTCTGCCACTTCTTTTTAGTCTTACATATTGTGATATCACATCTACAATATCATTAGACTGTCTTACATCATCAATGATTTCATCACTATATCTTGCCATTATTTTCTCCTTTCTTAAAATACTTCACACAACTATACATAATTATATTATTCGACGTATTTTACATAAATCCTTCTCTTTATTTAAAAAAAATGTCCTTTTGGGACGTTTCTGTGTGAGACATTTTGATGGATAGTGTGGACGGACTTGAGGGATATTGGGGACGGACTCATTTTTCCCTTTTTGTTAATTAGAAATAAGAAAAAATATAGAATATAAAAAAATGAAACAATTTTGCGTATCTAAATTTGAATTTAGAAATTCTAAAATAAAAAAGTGAGGAAAGCTCATTTTGCTTATGATTTATAGCAACAATGAGAGAGGCTCACTTTTTTATTAAAGAATTTCTATGAAAATTTAGCTTATACAAAATTGTGTAATGACTTTATATTCTATATTTTTCATTTTAATCAAATTCGAAAAAGGGAAAAATGAGTCCGTCCCCAATATCCCTCAAATTCAATTTTTTAATTATTCATCAACATGAGTTTATTATCCATTTTATTAACAATTTTTGCATAATTAACTAATTCTTTTGAAGTTTTCTTATTAACTTCTTTGTCTGTTTTATATTTCATTTTATGTTCTAAACTTGCCCAGAAATCCATGGCCATTGTTCGTATCTGTATTTCCACTTTTACATATATGGTCTGTTTAGATAAAGTAACTGGTACTTTTACAATCATATGATAACTTGCATATCCACTTTCTTTTGGATGATTTACATAGTCTTTTTCTTCCTCAACTTGAATTCCTGGTATCTCTTCGATTAAATTTCTAATTTTAAATATATCATCTCTTAATTGGCATATCACTCGAACTCCTGCAATATCATTGATATTTTCTATCATTTCTTTATATGTAAGTTCATAACCTTTTTTCTTCATTTTGTTTACAATACTATCAGGTTGTTTTATCCTTGTATTGATATGGTCAATTAAATCATAGTTATAAAATACTTTAAATTCTTTTTGTAATATATTCATTTTCGTTTCTAACTCTGTAATAGCCATTTCATATATTGTCATTAATTTTTCAAATGTATTTGTCTTTTCCTCTATTTTTTCATCATAACTTAAAAAGTTCTTCATCTCAACAATTCCTAACTCTTTCGCTTTATTTTTTTTCATATTTCATCACTACTCCTCATAGGATATTTATGTTTGTTCCTATTTAGTATATGCATATCCTATCTCATAATTGTTTCTAAAACATATTTAAATTGTGTTTTTTTGATGAACTTGAGAAGTGGTTGACAAATCTGGCTTTTCGAGAACTTTTCTCTTCTTTTTTAATTTAACTATATTTTCCTATACCACAAAAAAATGTCCCTCCTTATTAAACTTTTTTGTTTAATAAGAAGGGTTCACTTTACTGACTTTAAAACTCAAAATCCTAACTTATCATCTTGCATCATTATCATCAAGTGGTGTTTTTGAATCCTTATTCTTTTTTTCAAATTTTGCCCCTACGACTTTAGGCGTATTCTCTTTACTAACGATTTCGCGCTTTCTTTTTTCTATGCTAAGAATTACTGTATCTACTAATTTTTTTGCTTTATCTACTCCTAAACTAGCTAATGCTTGATATAATCCAACTTGATTACAATAATCACTAATTTCTAGTAAATTTTTATCTGACATAATTTCTTGCCCTTGCTGAATAAAGGTTTCTTTTGTATCTGCTGGTAATTGGTCCATTGTTGCAACATATTCTTCCACTTTTTCAGCTGCTTTTACATTTCCTCTTATTTGTTCTTTTATATCCATCTCTGTTAATGGATTTATTTTTCCATTTGCCTTTTCTACTTTCTGTTTAATTATCTCTAATAAATATTGCTCTTCTTCTTCACTTATGTTTTGCATTTGTTTTGACTGTGGAATTCTTATTTTTTTAAAACCATCTTCTACAAAGTCTTTTGCAACACGCTCTGCTATTTTTGCAATCAAGTCTTTTCGAAATACCTCTTCTTCGTATTCTCTTTTATACTGTTTTCTTACACTTGTTGGAATATTTTTATATTCACATTTTGCTAATTGTGGAATATTATTAGCAAACATCTCCTCTGGTGATTGGATTTTTGAAAATGAGTCAAATTTGGTATTACCAAATCTTATATAATTTTGCATAATTTTTTTTGCGATGATACTATTGACTAATTGATCTATTCTATATTGTTCTGCTTCTTCTACTTCTTTTGCTTCAGGAAGAGTTTCCATAATTTTTTCTATTTTTTCTGTCACATCTCCATCTTTTATGATATCCTCTACTTCATCATGTAATCTATGCAAATTATCAATAACCAGATTTACTTTTTCTTCTCTCTTTCTCTCTTCATCAGATATACCTGCTTCCACTATCGCATTTTTTTCTTTTATTCCTAAATCAGCTTTTCTTGCCAATTGAACTACTGTATCATCTGGTAAATTTTCTGCTATTGCTTCTGTTGCCTTAACCACATTTTCATCCGGTACTTTATCACTTTTAGATCCCTCTTTTATCAATTCTGCTGGTAATTCTGCTCTTAAGTCAGGTGGTAATATTTCCAATCCTTTTTCATAGGATTGTTTCAAAACTTCTTCAAATAATTCTGGGCATTCTTCTATCTGTCTTACCATTTCTTGTGCAATTTTATTAATTTCTGCTGGGCTTAATTTTTTTCCTTTTGCGTTTTCAACTGTTTCTAATACTTTTTTAACTCGTTTTTGTGAAAATATCATTGCATTCCTTCCTTTACTGTTACTTTTTTCATCATGTTATTCTATTTTACTTCATTTCCATAATAACTATCTAATAAGATTTGTTTTATTTCTGATACTAGTGGTACTCTTGGGTTAGCAGTTGTACATTGATCTTCAAAAGCTCTATCTGCTAACATGTCCACTTTTGCTAAAAAGTCTTGTTCATCAATTCCAGCATCTTTAAATGATTTTGGAATACTCATATGCTCATTCATTTCTTTAATTTTTTCTATTAAGCTACTAATTCCCTCTTCAACTGTTTTTGCTTTTAATCCTGCTTTTTTTGCTATTTCAGAATATTTTTTATCAGCAATAAAATATTCATATTTAGGGAATGAAACAAATTTTGTTGGTTTTGTAGCATTATATCTTACCACATATGGTAATAATATTGCATTGATTCTTCCATGTGGTAAATGGAATTCTGCACCAATTTTATGTGCCATTGAGTGGTTAACGCCTAAAAAGGCATTTGTGAAAGCCATACCTGCAATTGTACTTGCATTATGCATTTTTTCACGAGCCAATTTATTAGTTCCATCATCATATGCTTGTTCTAAGTATTGGAATACTAATTCTACTGCTTTTTCAGCTAGTCCATCTGTATAATCTGATGCCATATTTGAAACATATGCTTCTAATGCATGTGTTAATACATCCATTCCTGTATCTGCTGTAATAGATTTTGGTAAACTCATAACTAAATCTGGATCTACGATTGCTACATCTGGTGTTAATTCATAATCTGCTAATGGATATTTTTTATTTTTCTCTTTATCTGTGATAACGGCAAATGATGTTACCTCTGAACCTGTACCTGATGTTGTTGGAATGGCTACCATTTGACATTTTTCTCCTAATTTAGGGAATTTATAGGTACGTTTTCTTATATCCATAAATTTCAATTTTAAACCTTCTGGATCTGCTTCTGGATGTTCATAGAATAGCCACATTCCTTTTGCTGCATCAATTGGACTTCCTCCTCCTAATGCAATAATGACATCTGGTTTGAAGTTTTTCATTGCTTCAACACCTTTCATGATGGTATCAAATGATGGGTCTGATTCTACTTCACTAAAGATTTCTGAATGCACATAATGTTGTCTATTTCTTAAGTGATACAAAATTTTATCTACATATCCTAATTTTACCATTCCTGGATCTGTTACTATAAATGCTCTTTCAATATTTGGCATTTTCTCTAAATAAGCAATTGAACCTGCTTCAAAATATATTTTTTCTGGAACTTTAAACCATTGCATATTAACCCTCCTATTTGCAACTCTTTTTATATTAATCAAGTTTACTGATGATACATTGGCTGTCGTTGAGTTTCCACCAAATGAACCACAACCTAATGTTAATGATGGCATGTTTGTATTATATATATCACCAATTGCTCCATGTGTTGATGGAGAGTTTACAATAATTCTTCCTGCCTTCATGGTTTCTGAAAATCTTAAAATTGTATCTTTATTTTCTGAATGAATAACAGCTGAATGTCCTAGTCCACCAAATTCTAGTAATTTTTCTGCTAATGGTATTCCTTCATCTTCATCTTTTACAACATAGTATGTTAATACTGGACTTAATTTTTCTTTTGAGAATGGATATTCTTTTCCAACTCCTGTTTCAGGAACAACAATTACTTTTGTATCTTCTGGAATTTCAAATCCTGCCTCTTTTGCAATTGTATGAGGATATTGTCCTGGTACATGTGATTTTAATTTGTAATCTCCATTTTCTAATTTTTCAAACATACTATTTGCTAATTTTTCTTTTTCTTCTTTATTTACAAAATAGCAACCTGCTTTTTTCATTAATTCTTCAAATCTTTTTTGAATTTCTTTATCAATAATAACGGCTTGTTCTGATGCACAAATCATACCATTGTCAAATGCTTTTGACATGACTAAATCATTTACAGATGTTTCTAATTTTGCTGTTTTATCAATATAGCATGGAACATTTCCAGGTCCTACACCTAATGCTGGTTTTCCACAGGAATAAGCTGATTTCACCATGCCTGTCCCACCTGTTGCTAAAATTAGATTAACATCTGGGTGATTCATTAATAATCTTGTCGCTGTAATACTTGGTTTTTCAATCCATAAAATACAGTTTTCTGGTGCACCTGCTTTTACAGCTGCATCTCTTAAAATCCTAGCTGCTTCTACACTACATTTTTGTGCAGATGGGTGAAAACCAAATATAATAACATTTCTCGTTTTTGCTGATATGATAGATTTAAACATGGTTGTAGATGTTGGGTTTGTAACAGGTGTAACCCCTGCTATAATTCCAATTGGCTCTGCAATCTCTACATAATCGTCTTCTATATTTTCATCTATAATTCCTACTGTTTTTTCATATTTGATACTATGATATATATATTCTGTTGCAAACATATTCTTTGTAATCTTATCTTCATAGATTCCTCTTTTGGTTTCTTCAACCGCCATTTTCGCTAATCTCATGTGATTTTCGAGACCTGCCATTGCCATTGCTTTTGTGATGTTGTTTACTGTTTCTTGGTCTAATTTTAAATATTCTTGAGATGCTACTTTTGCCTTTTGTACTAAATCATCAATCATTTGTTTAATTTCTTGTTCTTCATTTACGTTATCACTCATAAATAACCTCCTCTTCGAGCATTACATATTTGCTCTATGTTTTATAAAACCTTCTATTACTTCATTATAAAAGATCTCAACAAATCCATTATATATGATTGGTATGAAATGTCAATAATCTATAAAAGATATTTTTCAGTTTTTTTGACAAAATGTTACAATTCACAGTCTTAATAGATGCTAATTAGAATGTTGATATATAAAACACTATTAACTGTAAAAAAATACAAGCACTTTGTACTTGTATTTTATTTTTTGTATAAATAATCTTGCGGATTAACAGTTTCTCCGTTTACTCTAATTTCTAAATGTAAATGTGGTCCTGTTGAATTTCCTGTTGAACCAACTGCTGCTATGACATCTCCTGCTTTTACAGTATCTCCTTTTTTTACATACATTTTACTTGTATGCGCATACCAAGTTTCTACACCATTTCCATGGTCTACTTTTACTAGATATCCATAAGAACCACTATATTCTGCACTAATTACTGTACCATCTGCTACCACTTTGATATCTGTCCCTTGTGTTGCTGCAATATCTAATCCTGTATGTGTTGATCTTCTTATACTGCTACTTGCCCCATATCTGGAAGTAATTGTTCCCTCAATTGGTGTTACCGCTAATTTAATACCATTAATACTTGGTAAAGCATTCCATCTTTCTTCCTCTTCTTTTTGTTGTTCTATTTCTTGTATAGCAGTTTGTACTGTTTCTTGAACATTTGCTTTTGCCACTTCTAAATCTGATGTATCTGCTTCTTCTTCGTTTTGTGTATATTTTTCTACAATACTTAAATCAATTTCCTCACTATCATTTTCTTCTTTTATTTCATTTACTAATTCTTCTGCTTCTTCACTTGTATTTACTTTTTCAACTACATTTTCTTGAACTGCTATCTCATAATATTTATAAGTAATGGTTGTTTCTTCTTTTAATTCTTGTACAACCTCTTTTTCCTCTGTATTTTCTGTTCTGCTTACTAATTTTAACTCATATTCTGGTTGTTCATTTAAGCTAATATCTTCAATTGTCTTACTTGAACTTTCTGTAATCTCTTCTTTTAATGTTTCTTCTAATGCTTGTTTATTTTCTACATATCCTAGCTCTTCACCAGAAATACTTACTTTATACATTGGTTTATATTTAATTAAAATAATCGCGATAATAATCCCCAAAGCTATTATTGTAATGTTAAAAAATTTGAGAAACTCTTTTGTGTAAAATTTTAGTTTCTTTTTTAAAATAAAATCCACTCTCCTTTATGTCTTTTTGCGCGACTAGACTATATTATACTATATATTCTGCCTTTTTTCAAACTTTGTATACATAATTTTGAATAAAAAAACAAAATTATATAGAATTTTCAAAATTCTTCCTTTTTTACCAGCATTTTTTCTTTCAAAATCTCTTTTTTTCTTATTTTTCCTTAATTTTACATGTTCTTTTGATATGTACTTTACCGTTTAGATTCAATTTTTAACAGGTATCTAAATTATATTCTAAGCAATTTTCGTAGAAATTAACACACTATATCGTCTTAATAATTAACAACAATCTTGTAAGATATCATTTAGACCTTCCCCACTAAGAGGAACGATAGGTTATATTTTTTAGATTCGAATGCGACCGGAAATGTTTTTAGGAATTCTTATATCTAAATCGTAAAGCGTCCTGTTTCCGGGTATTGTTACAATTTAGATATTAGAATTTCTTAAACAAAAATTGGAGGGTAGCCGAGAATCTAAAAAATATAACCTATCGTTCCTCTTAGTGGGGAAGGCCTAAATGGTAATTCCAGTAGAATCTAATTTTTAGCTTTTACTACAAAAACCTTGACTTTTTTCATTTATTATTATATAGTATCATCGTAGACTATATAGTAAACATATACTTTACATTTGTTAGTAATAAAATAGGAAGGTGATATATATGGCATTAGATTATAATATTATTGGTCAAAGAATTAAACAAGCAAGACTTGCTAAAAACTATACACAAGAAGAACTATCAGAAAAAATAGATGTTTCTGTTGCATTCTTAAGTAGAGTTGAAAGAGGAAATTCTCATATCAATTTAAAAAGATTAACACAAATTTGTAATTTATTAGATGTTTCAGAAGGATATATTTTAAGTGGTACTTCTAGTGATTCAGAAAATTATCTATCCAAAGAGTTCTCTGACTTATTAAAAAGTTGCCCAGCACATAAACAAAGATTAATTTATAAAATTGCAAAAATCATTGCAGAATCTGAATAAATTCATATAAAAAACCAATATTGAAAAAATATTGGTTTTTTGTTGCTTTTGCAACAGATTTTTTTAAAATTTATCCATATGATTAATTTGCAAATGTAATTAATAATAGAAATTATCTATTATCTTCATACAAAAGATATACTGTTTAAATTTGATAGAAATTATGCCATAATATTTTCCTTATATCGACAAAATTTTACAGCTTTATAAATTATTTTCATTTTGGATTGATTATATTTCACAGATATGGTATCATATTATGTGGTCAAAATGATAATACTAAAAAATAGGAAAAATTTAAATGGAATTGCTAATAATGATTATTAATTATATTTCATTTTATTCTTAATTAAGGAGGGTTTTTAATATTATGAAATTTGAACAATGGGAAGGATTTGAAAAAGGTGATTGGCAAAGCGAAATCAATGTAAGAGATTTCATTCAAAGAAACTATACACCTTATGAAGGAGATTCAACATTTTTGGCTGGACCTACAGAAAAAACAAAAAAATTGTGGGACGAAGTACTAGAACTTTACAAAAAAGAAAAAGCTTCTAAAGGCGGTGTACTAGATATAGACACAAAAACAATTTCTAGTGTTAATGCCTATGAACCTGGATATATTGATAAAGATTTAGAAGAAATTGTAGGACTTCAAACAGATGCTCCTTTAAAAAGAGCAATTATGCCTTATGGGGGAATTCGTATCGTAGAAAAAGCTTGTGAAGCTTATGATAGAAAAGTAGATGATGAAGTCGAAGAAATTTTCCACAAATATAGAAAAACACATAATGATGGTGTATTTAGTGTATACACGCCAGACATTAGAGCTGCTAGAAGTTCTCACTTACTTACTGGATTACCAGACGGATATGGTAGAGGAAGAATTATTGGTGATTACAGAAGAGTTGCCCTTTATGGTGTTGATGTATTAATTGAAGAAAAGAAAAAAGATTTAGACATATTAAATGTAGATTGTTTAACTGAAGAAGTGATTCGTGAAAGAGAAGAAATTAGTGAGCAAATCAAAGCTTTAAATGATTTAAAAGAAATGGCTTCAAAATATGGTTTTGATATTTCTAAACCTGCAAACAACAGTAAAGAAGCTGTTCAATGGTTATACTTTGGATATTTAGGTGCTGTAAAATCTCAAGATGGTGCAGCAATGAGTCTTGGTAGAACCTCTACTTTCTTAGATATCTATTTTGAAAGAGATTTAGAAAATGGAACCATCACAGAAGAAGAAGTTCAAGAAATCATGGATCATTTCGTTATGAAATTAAGATTAGTTCGTTTCTTAAGAACACCTGAATACAACGAATTATTTAGTGGTGACCCAGTATGGGTAACAGAAAGTATTGGTGGTATGGGAATTGATGGAAGAACTTTAGTTACAAAAAACTCTTTTAGAATTCTTCATACACTAGAAAACTTAGGACCAGCTCCAGAACCAAATTTAACGGTTTTATGGTCTGTCAATTTACCAGATGGATTTAAAAGATATACAACAGATTTATCTATCAAAACATCTTCTATCCAATACGAAAGCGATGATTTAATGAGAATCACATTAGGAGATGATTATGGAATTGCTTGTTGTGTTTCTCCAATGAAAATTGGTAAACAAATGCAATTCTTTGGTGCAAGAGCAAACTTAGCAAAAACTTTACTATATGCTATCAATGGTGGTAGAGATGAAATGTCTGGAAAACAAATTACTCCAAAATTTGCTCCAATTACTTCTGAATATTTAGATTATGATGAGGTTATGGAGAAATTCAATCAAATGATGGATTATGTAGCTAAAATTTATATTAAAGCACTAAACGCTATCCACTATATGCATGACAAATATTGTTATGAAGCAATTGAAATGGCGCTTCATGATAAAGATATTATCAGAACAATGGCTTGTGGTATTGCTGGTTTATCTGTTGTTGCCGATTCACTTTCTGCAATTAAATATGCAAAAGTAAAAGTTATCAGAGATGAAACTGGACTAGCTGTTGATTATGCAATAGAAGGAGATTTTCCTAAATTTGGTAATGATGATGAACGAGTAGATAGTATCGCTGTTGATATTGTAAAAACATTTATGAATAAATTAAAGAGATATCCAACTTATAGAAATTCTAAACATACTCTATCTATTCTTACAATCACATCAAACGTCGTTTATGGAAAAGCTACAGGAAATACGCCTGATGGAAGAAGAATGGGAGCTCCATTCGGACCTGGTGCAAATCCATTACATGGAAGAGATACAAATGGTGCATTAGCTGTTATGAATTCTATTGCAAAATTACCATTTGATTTTGCAGAAGACGGAATTTCATATACATTCTCAATCACACCTAAAACATTAGGAAAAGATGAAGATACTAGAGTAACAAACTTAGTTAATATGTTAGATGGATATTTCAAACAAACAGGACATCATATCAATGTAAATGTTTTCGATAGAAGCTTATTAATTGATGCTATGGAACATCCAGAAAATTATCCTCAATTAACCATTAGAGTATCTGGATATGCGGTAAACTTTACAAAATTAACAAGAGAACAACAATTAGATGTTATTAATAGAACGATTCATGAAAAAATTTAAGCTTTTAATGGTTTGAATAAGGGATTGAAGGACTCTCCTTTAATCCCTATTCTCTTCTAATTCATTTACATTTTCAATATATTAAAAATTTTTTCACCAATAATGAATCATTATTGTTCTGATTTAATAGAAAATAAGTCATTTTTTATTTAAAACATTTTATTACTAATATAGATTAAGGAGTCATTATGGAAAACGATAAAACTACACAAAATAATGAAAAAGATTTAAGATATTATGCGAAAGTACATTCAATAGAAACCTTTGGAGCTGTTGATGGTCCAGGAATTCGTTTTGTATTATTTCTTCAAGGTTGTCATTTACAATGTAAATATTGTCATAATCGTGATACTTGGGATATGAAGGAAGGAAAATATCAATCTGTTGATGATATCTATAAGATGATTTTAAAATATAAAAATTATATCACTCCAAATGGTGGTGTGACTGTCTCAGGTGGAGAACCTCTATTGCAAGTAAAATTTTTAATTGAATTATTTACAAAATTAAAAAAGAAAAAAATTCATACTTGTATTGATACTTCAGGAATGGTCACTTTAACAGATGATATTAAACAATTATTAACTTTAACAGATTTAGTTCTACTAGATATTAAACACATTGATAGTGAAAAATGTAAAGATTTAGTTGGATTTGATAATAAATTAGAATTAGCATTTGCCAAATATTTAAGTGAAAATAACATTCCCATCTGGATTAGACAAGTATTGGTTCCAGGGCTTACAGATGATGAAAAAGATTTGCGAAAACTAAAAGAATTTATTTCTACCTTAAATACAGTCGAAAAAGTAGAAATTTTACCATATCACAGTATTGGTAAATATAAATGGACAAAATTAGGTTTAAAATATGATTTAGAAGATATAAAAGATGCTACTAGTGATGATGTCAAACGTGCAAAAGCCATTTTAGGAATCAGCTAAAAAGGGAAATTGGGGACGGACTCATTTTTCCCTTTTTTGAATTTGATAAGAATGAAAAATATAGAATATAAAAAATGAAACGATTTTGCGTATCTAAATTTGAAACTAGAAATTCTTAAAGAAAAAAATGAGGAATGTTCATGGACAATCCAGTGATATATTCATTTCTTATAAATGTCTCGGCTCAATACGTACATTACTCTTTCTACATCAAAAATAAATGAGCCT
>CALXKE010000018.1 GCA_944388805.1 uncultured Clostridia bacterium
TTATGATGCAAATGATAATAGAACGGTATGGACAGAAGAAAATGGAAACTTTGTAACAGAAGCATTAGAAGGTGTAACTATCCAACCAGGAGAAAGTGAAGAAGTTGAAATCGTATTAAGATGGAGAAATGGAGAAGACAATCTAGGAGAGATAAAAAATACAGCAATCATCAGTGGCGTAACAAACCCAGCAAAATATGTAGATATGATACAACAAGATAACAGTGATGCATCAGAAATGCTAATCACAGTAGAAACTGGTGGATTAGACAGTAGAGACAGAACCATCGTATGTATAATAGCAGTATTATCAGTAATGCTAGTAATCATCGGAGTTTTATTTGCGAAAACAACCAAGAAGAAAAAAGATGAATAGTGGTATAAAACAAAAAAGTAAATAGTGGTATAATAAAAAACGAAAATGGAATGCAAATGTTGATACATAGCATTCCATTTTCGCTTTCATAATAAAATAAGAAAACGTGAATTTACTCTAAAATCATTAAGCGATTTATTCTATATATTCCTATTGTTCTTTATATATTTTTTTTAATAATGCTTCTTCTAAAGTTTTTGAAAAATTTATTTTTAATTTTTCAGCTTTAGTATTTATCCATTTAGGAATATTGACAGTCTTTTTAACTAGTTCTTTTCCCCATTTTTGAGCATATGAATTTATATCTACTGCTATATATGTTTTGAATTTAGAAATATAATCCCAATTTTCTATATCTAGTCTTTTTTCCAATTCTTCAAATGACACATCTTCAATTTTACTTGATTGTGGTATTTTGTTACCTTCTTCCATTTCATCTAATACTAATCCAGCGATTAAATCTTCTGCCATTGACATTGCTTCTTCTAATGTACTGCCACAAGTAGAAGCACTAGTATTTAATGCTTTCTCTAAATCTGGAACAAAAACAGAATAGCCACCTTCTTTTTCCTCATAAAATAATACTGGATAAATAACCTTCATGATTATACCTCCTATAAATTTACAAGCAAGGGTTTATTTCAACCCAGCTTGTTTTAAAATATTGTTAAGAGTTCCTTTCGGTATATCTCCTTTGTGGTTTGGTACTGGTATACTTCCGTTTTCTATCATTGTGTCTATATATGTAATGTGAGTCATTTGTACGAGAATGATACCAACCGTTGGAGATTAACAATTTTTCTAGTTCTCGAAACGTCATGACTAATCCTCCTAACAATTATATTATACTACGTATTGCACGTATAAGTCAATAATTATTATAAACATTTTACAAATATTTATACATTTTTTAGTTACATTGTATCATATATGATTAAGGAAAATAACAAATATAGGAACACATCCAACAAAGTTAAAAAATAGTTACCATATTTTAAGATTCAACTTTTCTGGAATAGATACAGAAAATGAAGAAACGACAATGAAAGGGGTTAAAAGCAAAGTAATTACATCTATAAAAGTATTTATAGAAAAATATGGATTAGACTTTTGTATAAATGAAGAAGAAGCAACAGAAAACATTTTAGACAATTTAATTAAAGCATTTTATTTACAAAAAAATAATGGGAAAATATATGTCATAATAGATGAATATGATTGTTTTGCAAATGAATTATTAGAATTTAATACAAATCAATTTAAGGATTTAATATCCAAAAATCGAAAAGTAAGAAAATGGTATGAAATATTAAAAGAAGGAACAGAAAGTGTAGTAGATAGAATCTTTATAACAGGAGTGGCACCAATAACTTTAAATAGTTTAACATCAGGATTTTATATATGTCCAGACAAAACGATGGATAGGAATTTTAATGAAATGTTAGGATTTACTGAAGAAGAATTAATACAATTGATGCAAGACCAAAATATTTCTAAAGAAAAAAGAGAAGAAATCTTGCAAATTATGAAAGAGAAGTATGATGGATACAAATTCTCATTAAAAGCAAGTGAAAATATGTATAATTCAAATATGTGCTTATACTTTCTAAAAGAATATATAACTTACCAAGAAATACCAGAAAGATTAGTAGATATGAATATAGCAAGTGATTATAGCAAAATCGGAAAGATGCTAGATTTATGCAAAGGAGAGAATAGAGCAGAAATCATTGAAAAGACAGTATCAGGAGAAGGAATATTAATAGAAATCGTAGAAAAGTTTAATCCAGCAATGAAATTTGCAGAACGAGAACTTGTATCTATGCTATATTACTTAGGATATTTAACCATATCAGAAGAGAAGTTAGGAAGAGCAGAATTAAAAATACCAAATAAAGTGATGGAAGAAATATATTCAGAATACTTTATGAAAATTTTAGATGAAGAAGCACAAATGGAAATTAAAGAAGATGAATAAATATACGATTGTGGTAGTAAATGATAAAGTATATGTAGAAAAAGTTTAATATAAAAACTGAAATAGACAACTATTTTTATCTCATGATTAGTGAGAAAAAATGGAAAAGTTCTATTTCAGTTTTTTTGTTAAGAAGAAAACCACAATTTTGTTCTCTTATGACGAAAAATTAAAGTGTAGTAATAGCAAAGGTTCCCTCCTAACAACAATTTAGTAAAAATAAAATTTTCATATATTTAAAAGATGAATTGTAAAAAATAAATACAATTTCATCTTTTTTGATATTTTAATAATATAAAATTTGTTTTTTTTATATTTTTAATGAATTTTAAAGAAATAAATGTTATAATGCTTATAGAACATTAAATTGTGCAGACACCGTCTGCACAATTTGGAACATATAAACAGTTGAACGTATAAAAAATACAAAAAATCAAAAACGAAAAGAGTGATTATATGGAAGAAAATAAAATGTTAGAAAAAGATTTTAAACAAATTGTAGAAAACATAAAAAGTGAAATTTATAAAACACAAACATTAATAATGAGCGACGCGAATAAAAGGCTAATAGATTTATATTATTATGTGGGAAAATTAGTATATGAAAAATCTTCTTGGGGTAATAAATTTATAGAAAATTTAAGTATTGCAATGAAAGTTGAATTTCCAAACATAAAGGGTTTTTCAGTAAGAAATATAAAAAATATGAAAAAGTTTTATAAGGAATTAAGCACAGATGAAAAAGTGCAGATAGCATCTGCACAAATTCCATGGTCGCACAATATGCTTATTTTAGATAAAGTAAAAGATACAGATGAAAGATTATGGTATATGGAAAAGTGTGTGGAAAATGGCTGGTCTGTTGATGTTTTGGCAGTTCAAATTGATACAAAATTGTATGAAAGACAAGGAAAGCAAATTAAAGATAATAACTTCAAAGAGAAATTGATTCCTCCGTTAAGTGATTTAGCAAATAATATGCAAAAAGACCCATATATATTTAATTTACCATTATTAAAAGAAAAATATATGGAAACGGAACTTGAAGACGCTTTAGTTGAAAGAATTAAAGATACTTTGATTGAACTAGGAAAAGGATTTAGTTTTGTAGGAAATCAATATAAAATAACAGTAGATAATACAGACTATTTTATAGATATGTTATTTTATCATTTAAAATTAAGATGTTATGTAGTAATTGAATTGAAAATAGGAGAATTTAAACCAGAGTATACAGGAAAAATGAACTTTTATATAAATGCTGTAAATAATATATTAAAAACAGATAAAGATAATGACACAATAGGATTAATACTATGCAAAGGAAAGAATAGATTAACAGTTGAATATTCATTAAATAGTGTCGAAAATCCAATAGGTGTATCTTCTTTTGAAATATTACCAAAAGAAATAATAGAAGCATTGCCAACAGAGGAAGATTTGAATTTACACATTGATATAAATGAAGAAGATAGCGAATGATATGAAATTCTAATTATGTATGGAATTTTCTCGACAATGTTGAGAAAATTAGAATTAAAAATAGCTTTGAATTTAGAAATAAGTTCAAGGCTTATTTTATGGAAATTTTTTAGCTACATCTGAAGTAACTGTTTGGGAAGGAAATTATACAGATGAGGAAATTGAAGTTTTTAAGCAAGTAGTCAAAAATAGTTGTGATTTATTTTATAAATATGCAAAAGAAGGAAGTATTAAGATTGCCTAGTATATAAAAACATATTGCACTTAAGCATTAAATAGAACAAAGGACTTTTACTAAAAATAGTAAAGGTCTTTTTATTGTGTAAATAGAAACAGCCATTGTGTCTGGTTCATTGAATCTGATTCCTATACGATATTTCTTTTTGCATGTCTAGAATAATTTTTTATGAAATATGAAATTTTTATTTATTTCGTAACTTAAAGTGAAAATAGAAAATTCGCTTATGTAGATTTCCGTAGAAAAAAGCCAGATAATTAAAAAAGATGTAAAAGAAATGTAAAATAAAAATAATATAGTCAGTGCAACAAGGAACATGGGGTTTCCGTAATGAAACAAAAACAGTTAAAATTTGACAGGAATCTACATATTTACTTACAGTCTCTAAGGATATAAAATAAATATATATAAATATATAGCAAAGGAGAGACTGTAGTAATGGGGAAAAAAGAGTTCAAAGTGCAAAATGAAAAAAGCAAGATGAGAAAAAATCAACAAGAAAACAAACAACAAGAAAACATGCAACAAGGAAAAAGAACTTGGCTAAGTATGTCAAAAGCGAAAGACTATGTAGCAAACAACAAAAGGCAAGTTATTTTTATGGGCATTGCAATGATACTAGTTATCATAGTGGCAGTAGTAGGAGCAATGCAAAGCATCAATACCAAAACAGGAATTAGTCCAGAACTAGCAAAAGCAATGACATATGACGTAGTAGAAGATGGAGATGAAGCAGTAGAAGGAACAGAAAATGTGAAGTTCGATGCTTTCTTTTTGCGTGATATCAATCAAGATGGATATGCAGAAAGTATCAGAGGGACAAGTAAGGAAATAGGAAAAGAAGATACCTTGTATATGGAACTAAATGTGATAACAGCAGGGTATTTGAAAGATGCCAAAATAACAATAAATGGAGAAAATTTCTACTTACAAACATCATTGCCAAAAGATGAAGAACTAAAGGATAACTATGTAGGAAATAATATAAAAGAGATAGAATTTAATGAAATAAGAAATGGAACCCAAAAGCTACTAACAGGAATTGTAAGAAGTGGAGATTATTCATATACATCAAGAAAAGCAGAGGCAATAGGAAATAATAAAAATAATTATAGCAAAGTAAATAGTGTAACACTAACAGGAACTTATGTAGGAGAAGATGGAACAGAAACCCCAATAACAAAAACAGTAGAATTTAATATAGATTGGTATGGAACAACAAAAGCGAGCATATACACAACAAGTCAAAGTGGAAATATAGAAAATGCAATCAATGAAGAAGAAGGAACACTAGAACTAGACTTTACAGTATATACACAAGAAAGAGATCAAGAATTGATATTAAGCAAAAATCATGTAGAAGGAGAAATACCAGAATTAAATGGATATGCGCCAATCAGTGTAGAATACACAGGAAGTAATGCTGTGTTTAATTATGATGCAGAAACAAAAACATTTACACTAGAAAGAATAGCAGTAGTAGGAGAAGAAGGAACAGTAACAACGAAATTGTCAACAAGCAATAGTTATGGAATAAAAGTAACATATCCATTAGAAGCATATCAAACATTAGGAACAGAGGCAGTACAACTAAAAATACCAGTAAAAACATATTATGAAGGATATAATAATCCAAGTGAAGAATTTACAAATCCATATAAATCAAATACAGCACAAGCAACCATAACAGTAAACTATGAAAAACCACAAATACCAGTGGGACAAATATATGAAACATCTTTTGATGTAACAGTAGGAAAATATGTATATGATCCAACAGGAAGATATATTGTATCAAAAGAAAAACCATTAAGAATATATAATGGAATCAGTGAAGAAGAAACAGATGATACATATACAGTAACATGGAGAGGATATGTAGGAACAAATGCAGAATTAGATGGAATAATCATGAAAGAAACAAGAGATGGAGAGGCACAAGTATCAGACCAATTTATAAAAACAGATTCAAGCACAGAAAGTGTAGATGATGTTGTATCAAATGTTGGAATTTATTTTAATGGAGCAGATACATTACTTGGAGAAGAAGGATGGATTAGAGTATATGATGAAGACACTGGAAATCTATTGGTAACATTTACACAAAGTGATTGGAATAAATATACATCAAGCAATCCATATACATATGAGATACCAGTAAAACATATAAGAGTAGAAACAAGTACAATACAAAAAAATGAAGCATCACTATATGTATATAACATCAAAGAAATCGATGACGAAAAAATTACAACAAAATATGAGAGAGAAGCGTTTGATGAACTACAATATATCAGCTCAACACTAGTTGGATACGTGGCTGGAGAATATGTAGAAACAGATACACATCAGGCAAATTATGAAGCACCAATATCAGTGGCCAATATAAGTATTAGTAATAACACCATATCAACACAAGCAACAGAAAAGAATGAAAAAATAACAATACAAGCAAGTGCAAATACAAGTGCAAATCAAATAGCATGGCAAAATGGAATATTTTTAGTAAAATTTCCAGAAGAAATTATAGATGTACAAATCAATAATGTAACAATAAATAATAGTAGTGTAAGATTAGAGAACTATGAATTAATAGAAAATGAAGAAGGATTATTTATAAAAATAGTAACGAAAAATGATATAGCACAAACATATACTATTACATTAGATGTAGACTTATCACCAGACCCAAGAATCGCAACAACAACAAAGCAAATCGAGTTATATGCAAGTAATGAAAATGGAAGTAATTATTGGTATAAAGCAGAAGATACATATGATGTAAATAATAATCTAAATACAGAAGAACAAGTAAACTATAGAACAACAAGTATCAGTATGGTGTCACCAAATAGTTTATTAACAAACCAAATAGCAAACAATTATGATGATAAAGGAAGTGAAGTAATATCACCACAAATAGCAGAGATAAAGCCACAATACGCGGTAGTGGATCAAGAGACACCAGAAGAGCAAACAGCAAGAATAGGAGTACAAATAAGAAATAATTATGCAAGTACAATAAGTGAGGTACAAATACTAGGAAAGATACCATTTGAAGGAAATACATATGTCATCAGTGGAGGAGATTTAGGTTCAACATTTACAACAAAAATGACAAATGCAGGACTAGAAGTACCAGAGGAATTACAACAATATGCAACAGTATATTATTCAGAAAATGAAACACCAGATAGAGATTTAAGCAAAGAAGAAAATGGATGGAAAACAGCAGAAGAAGTAGAAAATTGGGATAATATAAAAACATTCCTAATAGACTTAGGAGATTATGTAATGCCAACAGGTACTGAATTTGTATTTAATTATACTGTAAAGATTCCAAATGGATTAGAGTTTAATCAAGTATCATTTAGTCATCATGGAGTATATTTCTGTTTAGATACAGAGCAAGGAAAATACAGAACGCAAACAGAGCCAAATAAATTAGGATTTAGAATAGCAGAAAAATATAACTTAGAACTTACCAAATATCAAATAGGAAAAGATAAATTAGTGCCAGGGGCAACATATAGCATAACTGAGATTATCACAAATGAAGAAGGAGAAGAAGAAAGAGGAGAAAGTAAAACCGGAGTAACAAATACAGAAGGAAAATTAGAGATAAGAAATCTATATGTAGGAAAAGAATATGAAATAAAAGAAATAAAGACACCGAATGATTATGAATTAAATTCAGATATTATTAGGTTTATTGGTCATGTAGATGAAAAAGGAGTATTAACAATAGAGAAGAAGCAAGGAACAACAAGAGGAGAATTTGGAGTTGTAAAAGAAGAAGGAGAAAATTACCAAGTAACAGTCAATGTAGAAGATGAAGTAAAAGCAAGTATAAAAGTAATAAAGAAAGAACGAGGAGCAGAAACATTAATACAAGGAGCAAGATTTAAATTAACAGGATACAACTTAAGTGAAAATGGAAGAAATCTAACCACAAATGCTAATGGAGAAATTACTTTTAATGGATTATCAGTTAATCAAGAATACACTTTGCAAGAAATAAGAGCAGAAGGGTATTATTTAGCAAACCCAATAAAATTTAAAATTGTAAACAATGATGGAAATTATGCGGTAGAAAAAATAGAAGATGAAACAGCAACAGGAGAAATAAAAGAACAAACAACAATAGAAGAAGACGAAATACCAACAATAAGCATAACCATAGAAGATGAAAAGATACCAACTTATGACTTACAAATCATAAAAGTAAAGAAAACAACAGAAAGTACAGTAAGTGATGATGAACTAATAGCAAAAGCAGAAACAGCCTTAGCAGATACAGAAGTAGAATATCTAGAAGGAGCAAAATTCAAACTATATAAAGGAACAGAAGAAATAGGAAGTTATACAACAGGAAGTGACGGAAAAGTAACAATAACAGGGTTATACCAATATGAATCAGATAAAGATATAGACCAAATATATACACTAAAAGAAGTACTAGCCCCAGAAGGATATGCAAAAGTAAAAGATATAACATTTAAAGCAGAAGTAATAGATGGAGCATTAGTATTAAAAGAAATTAGTGAGGGAGAAGAATCAAATTCTACAAGATATACAGTAGAAGGAAATACAATAAGTTTAACAATAGAAGATAGTCCATCATTTAAATTAATCAAGAAAGATGCAGAAACACAACAAGTATTAGCAGGAGTGAAATTTGCAATATACAATGTAGATGATGGAACGGAACAACCAGCAACAAATAGCAAAGGAGAGATTATCGGAACAAAAGAGACAATTAATGGAAGAGAATATTACACAGTAACAACAGATGAAAATGGAGAAATAACAGCAGATTTAGCAGAAGGATTATATAAAGCAGTAGAGGTCCAAGCAGATGAAAAATATGATTTAACAGGACAAACCTATTATTTTGGAATAGGTGCATCAAGAGAAGCACAAACAACAATGGGAGCGACACAGGCTACGAGTATGGGAGGAAGTAGTGATGAATTTATATGTTCAGTAGCAGTAACCAGTGATGGAGGTTATATAGCAGGAGGATATTTCTATAGTAGTAGTATCCAAGTCGGAGATTATACATTAACCAATAATAATAGTTATGGTTCTGATGGAATGATAATAAAATATAGCAGAGAAGGAGAAGTAGAATGGACAACAAGTGTAGGAGGAAGTAATAATGATCAAATTGCATCAGTAAGCGCAACCGATGATGGAGGATATATAGTAGGAGGATATTTCGATTCAAATAGTATTCAAGTAGGAAATTGTACATTGATGAATAATAGTAGTTCTACATATGTCTTTGATGGAATGATAATAAAATTTGATGAAGAAGGAAAAGTCGAATGGGCAAGAAGTGTAGGAGGAAGTAGTTCTGACAAAATCCAATCAGTAGCCTCAACTAGTGATGGAGGCTATATAGCAGGAGGATATTTCTATTCAAGTAGTATCCAAGTAGGAGAGTATACATTGAAGAGCAAAGGCAATTATGATGGAATAATCATAAAATACGATGCGGAAGGAGTTGTAGAATGGGCAAGAAGTATAGGAGGAAGTAGTAATGAATTTATATATTCAGTAGCAGAAACAAATGATGGAGGATATATAGCAGGAGGATATTTTAATAGTAATAGTATCCAAGTAGGAGATTATACATTGAACAGTAATGGTGGTAATGACGGAATGATAATAAAATATGATGCAGAAGGAGAAGTCGAATGGGCAAGAAGTGTAGGAGGAAGTAAGTCTGATGATATTCAATCAGTAGCAACAACAGAAGATGGAGGCTATATAGCAGGAGGAGATTTTAATAGTAATAGTATCCAAGTAGGAGAGTATACATTGACGAATAGTGGATTTGGTGATGGAATGATAATAAAATATGATGCAAATGGAGAAGTCGAATGGGCAAGAAGTGTAGGAGGAAGTAGTGCTGAGAATATTTATACAGTAGCAGCAACAGAAGATGGAGGCTATATAATAGGAGGAAATTTCGTGAGTAGTAGTATCCAAGTAGGAGATTATATATTAACGAGTAATGGCTCATATGATGGAATGATAATAAAATACAGTAGAGAAGGAGAAGTGGAATGGGCAAGAAATGTAGGAGGAAGTAGTTCTGATTATATTCAATCAGTAGCAACAACAGAAGATGGAGGTTATATAGCGGGAGGATATTTTGAAGGTAGTAGTATCCAAGTAGGAGATTATATATTGACGAATAATAGTAGTTCTACATATGACTCTGATGGAATGATAATAAAATTTGAAAAAGTAGAACTGAATAATCCAGTTGTAACAAGAGCAGAAGGAATAGGAGGAAGTAGTTCTGATTATATTCAATCAGTAGCAACAACAGAAGATGGAGGCTATATAGCAGGAGGATATTTTGGAAGTAGTAGTATCCAAGTTGGAGAGTATACGTTAACGAATAGTGGAAGTGGATATCCTGATGGAATGATAATAAAATATGATGCGAAAGGAGAAGTTGAGTGGGCAAGAGGTGTAGTAGGAAATTATAGTGATACAATCAATTCAGTAGCATCAACAAGTGATGGAGGATATATAGCAGGAGGAAATTTTGGATTACGGTGGTATTGGAAGTTATAGTATCCAAATAGGAGATTATACGTTAACAAATAATGGTTCATATGATGGAATGATAATAAAATATGATGCGAAAGGAGAAGTAGAATGGGCAAGAAGTATAGGAGGAAGTAGTAATGAATTTATATATTCAGTAGCAGAAACAAATGATGGAGGATATATAGCAGGAGGATATTTTAATAGTAATAGTATCCAAGTAGGAGATTATACATTGAACAGTAATGGTGGTAATGACGGAATGATAATAAAATATGATGCAGAAGGAGAAGTCGAATGGGCAAGAAGTGTAGGAGGAAGTAAGTCTGATGATATTCAATCAGTAGCAACAACAGAAAATGGAGGATATATAGCAGGAGGATATTTTAATAGTAATAGTATCCAAGTAGGAGATTATACATTGAACAGTAATGGTGGTAATGACGGAATGATAATAAAATATGCTAGTTCAGGAGAAGTTGAGTGGGCAAGAAGTGTAGGAGGAAGTATTGGTGCAGATTCTATCTATTCAGTAGCATCAACGAGTGATGGAGGAGTAATAGTAGGTGGAGATTTTACAAGTAGTAAAATCCAAGTAGGAGAATATACCTTGACGAATAGAGGCAAGTCTGATGGAATGGTAATAAAATACGATGCGTCAGGAGAAGTGGAATGGGCAAAAGCGATAGGAGGCGATGAAGGTGACGAAATCCATTCAGTAGCAATAACAGAAGATGGAGGATATATAGCAGGAGGATATTTCTCTTCAAGTAGTATCCAAATAGGAGAGTATACATTGACGAATAATAGCAGTTCTACAAGTTTTTCTGATGGAATGATAATAAAATATGCTAGTTCCGGAGAAGTAGAATGGGCAAAAGGAATAGGAGGAACTAGTGAGGACCGAATACAATCAGTAGCAACAACAGAAGATGGAGAATATATAGCAGGAGGCGATTTCAATAGTACTTCTATAGAAGTAGATGGAAAAACATTGACGAATAATGGCGGTGCAGACGGAATGATTCTAGAAATCGTAAATCAAACAGGTGTACCAGAAGTTCAAGAATTAACCGTAGAAAATACAAGAAAAGAATTTAAAATAACAACAGATGTCAATGAAATAGACGGTATAAAAGGTGGAGAAATTTCAGGAGAAGATAAAAATCCATATGAAACAGTAAAATATGGAGATGCGAATGTAAAAGAAATCATCATGACACCAGATGAGAATTATGAAATTATTGGAATAACTGTAAATGGTGAAGAATGGCCATTTGAAGAAAATGACGATGGAACATATACAATGCCACAATTTAACAATGTAACAGAAGATAAACATATAGAGGTAACATATGCATTAAAAGATAATAAATTAACAATCAATAAAGTGGATAGTGAAACACAAGAACCGTTACAAGGAGCAACATTTAAATTAGACCAGATAGAAGAAAGAACAGAACCAGATAATGAAGAAATAATAGGAGAAATAGTAGCAAATGGAGAAACATATTATGAAGCAAATACAGAAAATGAAATAACAGAACAGGTGGTTGGAGAATTAACCAATAATGGAACATACTATTTTGTACAAAATGAAGATGGAACCTTAACACCAACAAATAGTAAAACATATCAAGTAGCAAATGGTGGAAGTACAGGAAAACAAAATACAACAGCAAATTCTTATGTAGAAATAGATTTAAGTAATCTAGAAGGACAATATGTAGCCGTCGTGAATGCACAAGTAAATAGTGAAAGTGCAGACTATGGATATGCAACGATTAGTCAAACAACAACTGCACCATCATATAGTACAAACAATTCTAACCAAACAAGATTTATGTATATATCAGGAACATCTTCAAGTGTAACAAAACCAACGGATTATACATCAAAATTATTAGAAGGAGGAAATGTATATTATCTTCATCTAGGATATAGAAAAGATATTAGTGTAGATACAAATGATGACCAAGTAGTAATCAATAGTATAAAAGTATATGGAGCAAATAGTTCAACATATAACTTTGTGGAAAATGGTGAAGGTGGATATGAATCAAATAACCAAGGAATAGACAATACAACAGCAAATTCATATATACCAATTGATTTAACAGATTTAACAGGAAAATACAACCTAACAGTAAATGCACAAGTATCAAGTCAAACAAGTGATTATGGATATGCTACAGTAACAAGCAGTACAGATAGAGTATCATATAGTACAAATAGTACAAGTGCAGTAAGGTTTGTATATATATCAGGAGAGCAAGAAGCGCAAGATTACACAACTGTATTGCAAGGTGGACAAATGTATTACGTACATCTAGGCTACTACAAAAATGCATCAACAAGTAGTGGAGATGATAAATTTACAGTCAATAGTATAGAAGTAACTTTGAATAGCTCTGATTTATATCATCCAATAGAAGTAACGACTAATAGCGAAGGACAAGCAATTACTCAAATCCCATTTGGAAGATATCAAATAACAGAGATAAAAGCACCAGAAAGGTACGAAATATTAGAAAAACCAATAATCGTAGATTTTAAAGCCGATGGAAATACGATATTAAAGAATGAAAATGATGTAAATGTTACAATAAATGAACTAGGAGAATTTGTAATAGAAAATAAGGAAAGTGCAAAAGTAATAGTCCATCACTATTTAAAAAATAATGACGGAGAATACACAACAGAAAAAGTAGCAGAAGATGAATTACTAGAAGGAAAAATAGGAGAAGGATACACAACATCACCACACTTAGACTTAGAAAAATATGTCCTAGAAAAAGATGAAAATGGTTCATATGTAATACCAGAAAATGCAACAGGAACATATGCATCAGGAACAATAGAAATCACATATTATTATGAAGAAAAAGAAATACCATTAACAGTACATCATTATATAGAAGGAACAACAACACCAGTACCATTAAAAGATGGAGGAGTTGCAGAAGAGGTAACAGATAGTGGAAAAGAAGGAACGACCTATCAAACAAATGAAATTGAAGATAGTTTATTAAGTGATGCCTATGAAATAGCAGAAGTACCAGAAAATGCAGAAGGAACATATAGAGGAGAAGAAGTCATCGTAACATATTATTATAAACTAGTCGAAAGACCAGTAACAATTGTAAAGACAGGAGAAGATGGCGAAGTTCTTGAAGGTGTAAAATTTGAAATAGCAACAAAGAAAGAACAAATTCAGGGAGAAGAGGAACAGAGTGAAGAAATTCTAGGAACATATACAACAAATCAAGAAGGAAAAATAACCATTACATTACCAGCAGGAGAATATATTGCAAGAGAAATAGAAGTACCAGAAGGGTATGAAATACCAACAAATCCTGAAACAGAATTTACAGTAACAAAAGCAAAAGAAACAATAACAGTCAATATAACAAACACCAAGAAACAAGGAGAAGTTATCGTACATCACTATATAGAAGGAACAGAAGAAAAAGTACCATCAAATGTAAAAGGACAAGTAGTAGAAGATGTTGTACAAACAGGAAAAGTTGGAGATATGTATGCAACAAAACAAGCAGAAAATATCGCAAATAACTATGAATATGTATCAAGCACCAATAATATCAGTGGAGAAATCGTAGAAGGAACGACAGAAGTAATTTACTATTATAGATTAAAAGAACCAGTAATAGAAACACCAGAAATCACAAAAGAAAGTAGTATAGAAAAAGTAACAGACATAAATCAAGTAATGGATTATAGTATAAACTATCAAGCAACAATCGATACATATATAGGAAAAGCAACAGTAACAGTAGTAGACTATTTACCATATGAAATAGACGAAAGTAAAGCATATGAGTTAGATGGAGGCGTATATAATAGCGCAGAAAAAACGATTACATGGACAGAAGAAATTGGTGATATAGACACTTTTGTTAATGGTGCAAAAGAAATCAGCATAACAAAAGAAATTAGCTTGGTATATAAGGATATCGATGTAACACAAACAAATATAGAAAATACAGTAACAGGAACAATAAGCTTAGAATCACCAGAAAAAGAAGAGACAGTAGAAATAACCAAAGAAATACCAGCAGAATATTTAGTAAATATAAGTATCAACAAAATCTGGGAAGATAATGAAATACAAGCACAAAGAAGACCAGAAAGTATCATCATTGTATTAAAAGCAAATGGAATAGAAGAGCAAAGATATGAACTAAGCAAAGCAAGTGCAGAAACAGCAAATGATACAACATGGACATATACATTTACAGACTTACCAAAATATGACCAATACAATAATATTATCAATTACACAGTAGAGGAAGAAGAAAAAACAGAAGGAGACTTAAAATTCTATACAAGCAAAATAGATGGAACCACGATTACCAATACATTTACAAGACCAACAGAAACCATCAGGATAGATGTAAATAAAAATTGGGAAGATCAAGTAAATATTTACAAAAAGAGACCAACCTCTATTAGATTAGAAGTAAAACAAGGTGAAACTGTTGTAAAATCTGCAGTAGTAACCCAAGATGATAATTGGTCAGCAACCTTCACAGACTTACCAAAATATGATGAAAATGGACAAGAAATTGCATATACAGTAGACGAAGAAGAAGTATCACCAAATGACTTGTTCTATTATGAAAAACATATTGGTGAAGTAACTAATAAGGATAATATTTTAGATGAAAAAGAAGCAACGATAACAAACACAATGACAAAAATACCAGGAACAGTAGAAGTAAAATATGTAGACAAAAACACAGGAGACGAAATCGCAGATAGTCGAATAAAAGAAGGGGTTATAGGAGAAAGATATGATGTGACAGAAGACAAAAAAGACATAGAAGGATATACATTGGTAGAAGAACCAGCAGAAAAAACAGGTGTATATACAGAAGAACCACAAGAAAAAATCTACTATTATGCAAAAAATACAAGGGTAATCGTAAAATACTTAGAACAAGACGATACACCAGACGACATAGCAGATAACAAAGTATTAGTAAATGAAGTTACAATTGAAGGGTATGAAGGACAAGAGTATACAACAGTTGAAGAAGATATTCCAGGATATACTTTAGTAGAAACCACAGACAACTTGGAAGGAACAATGCAAAGA
Source organism: uncultured Clostridia bacterium (assembly GCA_944388805.1). Classification (GTDB taxonomy): domain Bacteria; phylum Bacillota; class Clostridia; order TANB77; family CAG-508; genus CAG-269. The sequence continues at coordinate 15,761 of CALXKE010000018.1, forward strand.
GATGAAATTGTGGTAATTTACTACTATGCACCAAACACGAATGTAATTGTAAAATACTTAGAGCAAGATGAGACACCAGAAGACAATACAGATAACCAAGTATTAGCAGAAGAAATAACCATAGAAGGATATGCAGGAAAAGAATATGAAACAGAACAAAAAACAATTCCAAACTATACATTTATAGAATCAACAGATAACACAGAAGGAACCATGACAAAAGAGCCAATCGAAGTTATCTACTATTATGCACAAAACACAAAAGTGATTGTAAAATACTTAGAACAAGATGAGACACCAGAAGATAATACAGATAACCAAGTATTAGCAGAAGAAATAACCATAGAAGGATATGCAGGACTAGAATATAAAACAGAGCAAAAAGAAATAGAAAACTACACATTTGTAGAATCAACCAACAATACAGAAGGAACGATGACAAAAGATGTCATAGAAGTCATTTACTATTATGCACAAAATACAAAAGCAACAGTACAACATATAGATAGAGAAACAGGAGAAATCCTAAAAGAAGAAACCAAAGAAGGAAAAGTAGGAGACCTATTTGAAACTAAGGCCGAAGACTTCGAAGGATATGTATTAGTAGAAAGTCCAGAAGAACCAAATATCATAATGGATAAAACAGGGGAACAGATTGTAAAATACTATTATGCACATGTATCAGCAGGAGTCATCGAAAAACATATCGATGACATCACAGGAGAATTGTTATATAGTGAAGAACATCAAGGAAATGAAGGAGACCAATATAACATACCAGCAAGAGAATTTAATGGATATGACTTAGTAACAGAAGATGAAGAAGGAAATAGTAGATTACCAGAAAATGCAGAAGGAGAAATGAAGAGAGATGAGGTAATTGAAGTAAAATACTATTATATCAAAAAAGCAAAAGTCATCGTAAAATACTTAGAAGAAGATGATACACCAGAAGACACAACAGATAACCAAGTATTAGCAGAAGAAGAAATCATAGAAGGACATGAAAATGACAACTATGAAACAGAAGCTAAAGAAATAGAAGACTACAATCTAGTAGAAACACCAGAAAATGCAAAAGGAACGATGGTAATCACCAAAAATCCAGACGGAACCTATAACACAGAAATTGAAGTAGTATACTACTACAAGAAACAAGCAGGATTGGTAATAGAAAATCATATAGACATTACAACAAATGAAACATTAGCAACAGAAGAACATCAAGGAAATATAGGAGATGCTTATGACATACCAGCAAGAGAATTCGGAGGATATGACTTAGTAGTAGAAGACGAAAATGGAAATAGTATGTTACCAACAAATGCAAAAGGAGAAATGACAGAAGAAGAAATCGTAGTAAACTATTACTACATCAAACAAGCAAAAGTAAAAGTAGAGTATATAGATAAGCAAACAGGTGAGAAACTAGATGAAGAAGAAATACAAGGACATATAGGAGATGAATATGCTACAGAAGAAAAAGAATTTGACGGATATGACCTAGTAGAAAAACCATCAAATAGTACAGGAAAAATGACAGAAGAAGAAATCGTAGTAAAATACTATTATGCAAGAAAAGCAGGAGTAGAAGTGAAATACTTAGAAAAAGGAACAGAATATGAAATAGCACCAAGTGAAACAATAGAAGGATATGTAGGAGATAACTATGAAACTTCAATAAAAGACATACCATATTATAACTTTGTAGAATCAACAGATAATACAAAAGGAACAATGGAAAAAGATAAAATAACGGTTATCTACTATTATGAAAAACAAGTATTCAACTTAGGAATAGACAAATGGGTATCAAGTGTTAATGTCAATGGAATCAGTCAAGGAGCAAGAACCATAAACAACAAAGATGAAATGTATGTAGTAGACATTCATAGAAGCAAAACAGAAACAGCTGATGTAAAAATTACATACACAATCAGAGTAAGCAACAAAGGAGAAATAGAAGGAACAGCAGGAACAATAGAAGAAATCATTCCAGAAGGATATAGTTATCATCAAGAAGATAATACAACTTATTGGGAAGAAAGAAACGGAATATTAGTAACAAATACACTAGAAAATGAAAGTATCCAACCAGGAGAATACAAAGAAATGGAAATAGTATTAAGATGGAATACAGGAGAAGACAACTTTGGAGAAAAAGAAAACTTAGTCATCTTAAGTGGAGAAACAAACCCAGCAGGATATGAAGATATTGATAAAGAAGATAACTACTCAACATCCAATATGATGATAACAGTAGCAACAGGACTAGATAGAAATGGCAGATTTATCATAAATGTAGCTCTACAAATACTAATAGTAGTGGCTGTAGGATTGCTAATTATCCGTCGTAGAAGAAAATAGCGGACAGTTTTGTCCTTTGGGGACGTTTCTGTTTGGAAAAATGTTCCAAACAGGGCGTCTTCTTTTTGTATGTAATTTTGAGGACGGAGATGATTTTGTCTCCGTCCCTAAAATCACCATCAAAATCATTGATAAATAGATTTTGATGTAGTATAATAATGAATATAAAGGAGAGTGTATATTATGATGTATCCATATGTAAAATATTCTGATGGTACAGAAGTTGTTTTTTCTAATATATATATAGATGGTGATCAAGAATGTATTGATGTTCATTTTGAGAGACCTACTGAAGATGGATTTGATTCTGTTAGAATAAAATTACCTACCTATGAAGTAACTGTTTGGGAAGGAAATTATACGGATGAGGAAATTGAATTTTTTAAACAAGTAGTCAAAAATAGTTGTGATTTATTTTATAAATATGCAAAAGAAGGAGGTATTAAGATTGCCTAGTATTTTTGAAAGCTTTCGGCTATAAAATATATTTTTGGTCAAATGAAAATAATGAACCTATTCATATTCATATCTCAAAAGGAAATCCAAATCAAAATTCTACTAAGGTTTGGTTAACACAAGCTGGAGGATGTATATTAGCTAATAATAAAAGTAAAATACCTCAGAATGATTTAAATAAATTACTAGATATAATATCTAAACATTATTTTTTAATTATTTCTAAATGGAAAGAATATTACCATATTGATGATATAAAAGAAATCAAATTTTATTGCTGATTTAATTATTATAATTTATTTTTATTACTTAAGCATTAAATAAAACAAAGGACTTTTGCTAAAAATAGTAAAAGTCTTTTTATTGTGTAAATAGAAACATCTGTTGAATCGGATTCATTGAATCTGATTCTTATGCGACAATAATATTTTGTGGTGAAAATCAATGCTTTTTTAAATTTTTTTAAAATTGAATTGTAACCCTATTGTCACACCCAAAATGATATTTTAGCAAGTTTTAGTTGAAAAAAAGAAAAAAATGATGTAAAATATAGCATACAGAGAAAGTAGAGAGTGTTGCATAGAGATTAGATCCTTATGCGACATATGAGAAAAGGAGGAATCAACATGAAAGTAATTTTAAAAGCAGATATAAAAGGCGTAGGAAAGAAAGATGAAGTGATTAATGCGTCAGATGGATATGCAAGAAATTTTTTATTTCCTAAAAATTTAGCAGTAGAAGCTAATAAAGAAAATATGGCAAAATTAAAAGCAAAACAAGATTCTGCCAAGTTCCAAAAAAATCAAGAAAAAGAAGAAGCCATGAAAACAGCAGATAAATTATCAAAAATATTATTAAAGATGAAAGTAAAAGCAGGAGAAAATGGAAAGATTTTTGGTGGTGTATCTAGTAAAGATATTGCACAAGAATTATCAAAACAATATAGTATTGAAGTAGATAAAAAGAAAATTGACTTAAAAGAAACCATTAAGACACTTGGCGTTCACAATATTGAAATAAAATTATTTGAAGGTGTAGTGGGAAAACTAAGAATTGATGTTATTTCAGAATAAAGAGTAAAGAACAGATAATAGGGATAACAGAAATAAAAAGTAAAAAAAGAAGTAGTGGAGGCTAGAAAAGATGGAGTTAGGAAAAGTACCACCACATGATATAGAAGCAGAACAGGCTGTTTTAGGAAGTATGTTAACAGATAAAGATGCCGTTATATCAGCAATAGAGGTTTTAAAAGAAGATGATTTTTACAGAACAGATAATAAATCGATTTATGAAGCTATTATTAATTTATATAATCGAGCAGAACCAATTGATATTATTACGGTAAAAGCAGAATTAGAATCTTTAGGAAAATTTGAGCAAGTTGGTGGATTGGAATATTTAGCAAGTTTGCCAGATAAAGTTCCCACAACAGCAAATGCGATGAAATATATAAAAATTGTGGAAGAAAAGTCAACTTTAAGAAATTTAATCAAAACAGCTAATGAAATCATTGAATTAGGGTATGACCCAACAGAAGATGTATCAGATATTATGGAAGGTGCAGAAAAAAAGATTTTTAACATTATGCAAAATAATGACAAAAAAAGTTATTCACCAATAAAAGATATATTAGTAGATAGTTTTACACAACTAGAAGAATTATACAATAGAAAACAACATATTACAGGTGTACCATCAGGATTCACAGAGTTAGATTATAAAACAGCAGGATTTCATGGATCAGACTTAGTATTAATTGCCGCAAGACCTGCAATGGGTAAATCTGCATTTGCACTAAATATAGCAACAAATGCAGCAGTGCGTGCAAATGTACCAGTAGTCATCTTTAGTTTAGAGATGTCAAAAGAACAAATGGTAAACAGAATTTTATGTAGTGAAGCCATGGTAGATAGTAATAAAGTCAGAACAGGAAAACTAGAAGAAGATGACTGGACAAAACTAGCAGGAAGTATCGGACCATTATCAGATGCAGAAATCTATATAGATGATACACCAGGTATATCTGTTATGGAAATCAGAGCAAAATGTAGAAAATTAAAATTAGAAAAAAATATTGGAATGGTTGTAATCGATTATTTGCAATTGGTACAGGGAAGTAATAGAAGAAATGGAAGCCGTGAACAAGAAATATCAGAAATCAGTAGGTCCTTAAAAATATTGGCAAAAGAATTAAATGTACCAGTTATTGCACTATCACAATTATCTAGAGCAGTAGAGCAAAGACCAGATCATAGACCAATGTTATCAGACTTAAGAGAATCTGGGGCAATTGAGCAAGATGCAGATATTGTTATGTTTTTATATAGAGATGACTATTATAACCCAGATAGTGAGAAAAAAGATATTGCAGAAGTCATCATAGCAAAACACAGAGGAGGTTCACTAGGAACAGTAGATCTTCTATGGTTAGGCAGTTATACAAAATTTGTTAATTTAGAAAAAAGATTTGATGACTAAATGTGCCAAAGGGGACGGGGCATTTTGGCAACTTTTTTCATAATATACTCACTTTTACAAAAAAAGAAATAGGGGCAATGTTATATAGGGGCATATATTTTATTATAAGAGGTGAATTATGCCAAGAATAGCAAGAAAGTATATGACAGTGTCTTTTTTTCATTTAATGACACAAGGAATCAATAAAGAAAATTTAAGGGAAATAGTTATTAGATTGAAATCTAAAAAGATTTCATATAGAATAATGGCGGAAAAATTAGGTATTGGAAGAGAAACATTAAGAAGATTAAATGCAAAATTGAGTAAATAGATGGGAGAGAATATGGGAAAAAGAATTAAAGAAGATTGTTATATAAAAGTGATAAGAACAATACAAAAATATGGATTAATAAAACCAGGGGATAAATTAGTTGTGGGTGTATCAGGTGGGCCTGACTCCATGTGTTTACTAGAAATTCTTACAAAAATAAAACAACAAAGTTGCCAAAGGGGACGTGTCTTTTTGGCAACAGAGAAAAGTTGCCAAAATGGCACGTCCCCTTTGGCAACTTTTGAGTTTGTAGTTGCGCATGTCAACCATATGATAAGGAAAGAAGCGAAAGAAGATGAAGATTTTGTCAAAAATTATTGTATGAAAAATGATATACAATTTTATACAAAAAGTATAGATGTTCAGAAAATAGCGAATACTAATAAAATCAGTACAGAGGAAGCAGGAAGAAATGCAAGATATCAATTTTTTGATGAAGTCTTACAAGAAGTAAAAGGAAATAAGATTGCAATTGCACATAATAAAAATGATAAAGTAGAAACAATCATTATGAATGAACTACGTGGGTGTGGCATACAAGGATTAAAAGGCATAGAACCAATAAGGGATAAATATATTAGACCATTAATTGAATGTGAAAGAAAAGAAATTGAAGAATATTGTAAGGAAAATAATATAGAGCCAAGAATTGATAAAACGAATTTTGAAAATATTTATACTAGAAATAAAATTCGAAATATTGTTATTCCATATATAGAAAAGGAATTTAACCCCAATATTATTGAAACAATGGACAGACTTTCTAATCTTGTAGTAGAGCAAGAAGAATATATACAAAAACAAACAGAAATTGTGTATGGGAAAATTCTGTTAGAGGAAAACATACCATTTCATCAAAATCTGAAATTAGAAGAAAATAAAGAAGAACAAAGAAATGTAACAAGAAATGAAGAAATGATTCAGAATACAAACGATAAAGGATATATTATATTGGATTTAAAAGAATTTAACAAACAAGAAAAAGTAATAAAATCTAATATCATTTTATATACTATAACAAGACTTTTTAATACAACTAAAGGGATAGAAAAAATACATATAGAAGATATTATAAAATTATGTGCTAACAATATAGGAAACAAATTTTTAATGCCAAATAAAAATTTAAAAGTTTTTATAAAAAAAGGGAAGATAAAAATTTCTAAGGAAGTATAAGTATCCGTAATACTTTAGGAATTAGATACAAATTGTAATAAAAAAGAAATACAAAAAACTATTGAAAAAGAAAAAACAATGTGATAGAGTGCTGAAAGACAAGAAAAGAGTGCGTTAGCGAAAACAAAGACTTGACGCACAGATACAAAGACTGCTATGCAGTACTGAATGCATGAGTATATGCAAATTTAATAAACATCTAGTATAAAGAGGAGGAATTATTTTGAAAAACGGAATAAAAACTTTAGCAATGTGGCTAATTATCATCGTAATTTTTTTAGTTGTGTTATCATCAATTGTAGAAAATAGCAATTCTAGACTAACCTATTCAGAATTAATTACAAATATAAATAGTAATAATGTCAATTCTATTGTGATTCATGCTGATGGACAGACAGCAGAAGTACAATTAAAAGATGATAATGTAAGAAAAGAAACCAACATACCAGACATAGGAACTTTTATGACATATATAGAAGAATTTATAACAAATGGAAACTTTACAGTAGAAGAGGAATCAGAATCTATATTTATGACACTACTTCCATTAGTAACACCATTTGCTATATTAATTATATTCATGCTTTTCTGGTTCTTAACAATGGGAGGAGCTAGTAGTGGAAATCCTGGAAGTAAAACTATGTCATTTGGAAAAAGTAAAGCAAGAATGATGACACCAGCAGAGAAAAATAGAATTACATTTGAAGATGTTGCAGGTGTAGATGAAGAAAAAGAAGAATTAGAAGAAATTGTACAATTCTTAAAAAATCCTAAGAAATTTACAGATATGGGAGCAAGAATACCAAAAGGTGTTTTATTAGTTGGTCAACCAGGTACAGGTAAAACATTACTTGCAAAAGCAGTAGCAGGAGAAGCAGGCGTACCATTCTTTATTATTAGTGGTTCAGACTTTGTAGAAATGTTTGTTGGTGTAGGTGCATCAAGAGTAAGAGATTTATTTGATCAAGCTAAGAAAAATGCGCCATGTATCATCTTTATAGATGAAATTGATGCCGTTGGACGTCAAAGAGGTGCAGGTCTTGGTGGTGGACATGATGAAAGAGAACAAACATTAAATCAATTATTAGTTGAAATGGATGGATTTGCAGAAAATGAAGGTGTTATTGTCTTAGCAGCAACTAACAGACCAGATGTATTAGATAAAGCTTTATTAAGAGCAGGAAGATTTGATAGACAAATTGTTGTAGGATTACCAGATGTAAAAGCAAGAGAACAAATTTTAGAAGTGCATAGTAGAAAGAAAAGATTAGCAGATGATGTAGACTTAAAAGTAATTGCAAAAAACACATCAGGATTTGCAGGAGCTGACTTAGAAAACATACTTAATGAAGCAGCATTATTAGCTGCTAGAAGAAATATGAATGAAATTGGTATGAGAGAAATTGAAGATGCTATGGTAAAAGTAACCATGGGACCTGAAAAGAAAACAAGAGTAAGAAGTGATAAAGAAAATAAATTAGTTGCTTATCATGAAGCAGGTCATGCAGTAGTTAGTCATTATCTAGAAACACAAGATCCTGTACATGAAATATCAATTGTACCTAGAGGTATGGCTGGTGGATATACAATGTATAGACCAACAGAAGATAAAAACTTCATGTCAAAAACAGAAATGGAAGAAAATATTGTATCACTTTTAGGTGGAAGAGTAGCAGAAGCACTTATCTTAAATGATATATCAACAGGTGCAAGTAATGATATAGAAAGGGCAACACAAATTGCCAGAAGTATGGTAACCAAATATGGTATGAGTGAAAGAATAGGAGCATTAACACTAGGTTCTAGCCAAGATGAAGTTTTCTTAGGAAGAGATTTTGGCCATACAAAAGAATATTCAGAAGAGACAGCAGCTATTATTGATGAAGAAACAAAGAGAATTGTAGATACTGGATATAATAGAGCAAAGAAAATCTTATCAGACAATGTAGACAAATTACATCAAGTGGCAGGAATATTACTTGAAAAAGAAAAAATTACTGCTGACGAATTTGAAGCAATTTTTGTCGCATAAGTTCGGTCATGTCGCATAGAGTTCGTTTTTCAATGCGACATTCAAAAAAAAGAAAGTAGCAAATCATATTGCTATTTTCTTTTTTTTGGGATACAATAAATATACAAAAGAAAAATAAGATAGAGGAATGGTTATGAAAGATTATTATGGAATATTAGAAGTAAATGAAAAAGCATCACAAGAAATTATAGAAAAAGCATATAAAACATTAGTAAAAAAATATCATCCAGATTTATATTCATCTGTTCAAAAAAAAGAAGCAGAAATGAAGTTAAAAGATATTAATGAAGCGTATAATATCTTGTCAGATAATTTTTTACGATCACAGTATGATTTAGAACTACAAAGAGAAAGAAATTCTGCTCAGAAAAAAGAAAATATCATAAACAATGAAAAAAATACTGCTAAAAAAAATAGTAGAAACATATTTAAAAATGAGGAAGATAAACCGAAAACAAAATATGTGCGAAATAAGAGTAATGTGGGAACCATATTTGGCATTATAGATTTGGTGAGAGATTTATGGGGGAATAGACCTCAAAAAAACGAAAAGAAGAAAATGGATCAAAAAGATTGGTTAGCAGTAGGATTAACAATTATCATACTGATTATTATAGGAGTAATATTATGGTTTATACCATTTACCAATGGTTGGATGAGGCAGTTATTATTTGAAAATCCAATATTCAACCTTATAGGAGGTTTATTTTCTTAATTTAGAAATAATTCTATTGACAACTAAGGACCAATAAGGTATAATATATATCGTTGAATAAGGGTTATCCCAACATACAGTTTTCGTATGACCGGAAGGAGGGGAATTTAAATGTTAGAAATAAAAGTTAATAATGGTAATATAGAAGATGCTCTAAAAAGATTTAAAAGACAATGTGCTAGAAATGGAGTATTACAAGAAGTTCGTAAGAGAGAGCATTATGAAAAGCCTAGTGTAAAAAGAAAGAAAAAATCTGAGGCAGCAAGAAAAAGAAAATATTAATACATATAAAAACGAGATATTAATAAAATTAATATCTCGTTTTTGTAATAATAATAACAAACAAAATGTATTCAAAGTTCACTATAAACAATGGTGTCCTATATAAGATAATTGCAAATTTCTAAAAAAATTAATAATAAAGTAAAAAATGTGTTATAATATACAACAGAATGAATAAGAAAAATTAAGAAATTTGATATTGTATAAATGTGCAATTATGGATATAAATAAATATCTAAAATCCAAGTTATACAATATCAAGGAAAGGAAACATATGAACGATACAAAAAAAGAGATAAAAAAAGGAATCAAGCTACATGTTTTAAAAACAGATAAATTTAAAACAAATTTAGTGGCTGTATTTTTGACAACAAAACTTGAAAGAGAAACCGTAACAGCAAATGCGCTTATTTCAGCTATATTAAGAAGAGGAACCAATAACATGAAAACACAAGAAGAAATTAGTAGACAATTAGAAGAACTATATGGTGCTAGTTTTGATTGTGGTATAGATAAAACAGGAGATAATCAAGTATTAAAATTTTATATTGAAACGGTAAATGATGCATTTTTACCACAATCAAATGAAAATATATTAAAAAAGACCATTGAAAATATTTTAGATATTATTTTTAACCCATTAACAGAAAACAATGTATTCAAAAAAGAATATGTAGAGCAAGAAAAACATAATATGAAACAAAGAATAGAAGGAAGAATTGATAATAAAAGAAGATATGCATTAGATAGATGTATAGAAGAAATGTATAAAGGCAAACCATTTGGATTATATAGATTTGGCTATGTAGAAGATTTAAAAAATATCAATGAAGCAAATTTATATGAAAGATATCAACAATTAATTGCGCAATGTAAAATAGATATTTTTGTCTCAGGAAATGTAAACGAAGAAGTAGAAAATATCATAGCAGAAAACCAGAACATAAAAAAATTAAAAGAAAGAGAACCTAACTATAATCAAGAAAGTGAAAAAAATACAGTTAAACAAGGCGAAAAAATAGAGACAATGGATGTTATGCAAGGAAAATTGGTAGTAGGTCTAGATGTGAATTCACAAAATGAAGATGAAAAATATAATGTCATGATATATAACACCATTTTAGGGGGAAGTGCAAATTCTAAAATATTTCAAAATGTTAGAGAAAAAGCAAATTTAGCATATGAAGCAAGTTCTAGATATTTTAGATATAAGGACAATATATTTGTAAATTGTGGAATTGAAATTTCAAATTATGAAAAAGCATTAAATTTAATAAAAGAACAATTAGAAGACATGAAGAATGGGAATTTTACAGAAGAAGAGGTAGAAAATGCCAAAAAAACAATTATATCATCAATCAAAACAATTGATGATGAACAAGATACCAGTATTACGTATTATTTTGGACAAGAAATGTCTGGAAATCAAAAGTCAGTTGATGAGTATATAGAAAGAATGGAAAAGGTAACAAAAGAAGATGTTATACAAGTTGCTAATAAAGTGGAAATCAATACAATATATTTTTTAAGAAATTAATGATGATGGGAGAAAAATAGATGCAAGTGATAGAAAATTCAAAAGTAAAGGAAAAGTTATATTTAGAAAAATTAGAAAATGGCTTAACAGTCATGATGATTCCTAAAAAAGGAATGAAGAAAAAATATATGATATGGGGAACCAATTATGGTTCAAATGAAAATGTGTTTATTGTTCCGGGAGAAAATACAAAAACAGAAGTGCCAAATGGAGTTGCACATTTTCTAGAGCATAAATTATTTGAACAAGAAAATGGAACAAATAGTTTAGATACCTTAACCTCTTTGGGAGTGGATGCAAATGCTTTTACAACAAATGATATGACAGCATATTTATTTGGATGCACAGACAATTTTTATCCAGCAATGGATGAATTAATGGATTATGTACAAAATCCATATTTTACAGATGAGAATGTGGAAAAAGAAAAAGGAATTATTGGGCAAGAAATTATGATGTATGATGATTCTCCGGATTGGAAAGTATATTTAAATGCTATGCAAATCTTATATCATAATCACCCGGTAAAAATTGATGTTGTGGGAACAATTGATTCTATTAGTAAAATAGATAAAGAAATTTTATATAAATGCTATCATACATTTTATAATGTATCTAACATGGCAATAGTCGTATGTGGAGACTTTAAACCAGAAGAAATGTTAGAAGACATTAAGAAAAGATTAAAGAAAAGTAAAGCAAATGGAGAAATACAAACATTCTATCCAGAAGAACCAGATACCATTGTAAAAGAAAAAATAGAAGAGACAATGGAAGTAAGTCAACCTATGTATACAATTGCAATAAAGGTAAAACCAACAGATAATCCAGAAGAAATGGTCAAAAGAGACATTGCTATTCAAATCCTATTAGAACTTCTAATAGGAAAAAGCTCACAATTGTATAAACAATTATATGATGAAGGAGTTATTTCTGCGGGAATAGGAGGAAGTTATGAATTTTCAGAAAACTATGCACATGTATTGATTTCAGGACAATCAAATGAACCAGAACAAGTGTATAGTAGAATAAAACAAGAGATAAATAGACAAAAACAAGAAGGTATTTCTGAAAATGATTTTAACAGAATCAAAAAGAAATTATATGGAGAATATGTAAAAGATTATGATGATGTTGAAAATATTGCCAACATGTTTTTAGCAAATTATTTTATGGGAATCAATAGTTTTGATTATTTAAATCAAATTGAGAATATAGATGTAGAATATTTAACACAAGTGTTAAATGATGTATTTAAAAAAGAAAAAATGGTAATTTCTATTGTCAAAAATAAGACATAAAAAATAACACAAAAAAACAGTATTAAGATAGGAAAAATTATAATACTGTTTTTTTCTATTTTTTGGTGTCGAAAATTGTAAAAATAAGTCATACGAAACTTGACAAAAACAAGTGAATTTGCTTGACTGAGAGCTTTTTGTGTGGTAATTTATAAATATACAGAAGATAAATTAGAGAAAAGGAGAGATAGAAATGTTAAATGATGAAATTTGTAAATTACGTGATAAATTAAATAAAAGTATTGAAGAAGGAGAAGATTATCATATCATTTATAAGATTAGTGTGGAACTTGATGAATTAATTGCGTCTTATTATGATGCAGATAATAAAAAAAAACCGGTGATGGCATTGGTTTAAAACAATAATTCCCTACAATATTATTTGTGGGGAATGTTTTTTGTTTGGGTTGGGCAAATCGGGAAATTGGGGACGGCAAATCGGCAAATCGGGGACGGAGAATCGGGAAATTGGGGACGGACGAAAAGGGAAATTGGGGACGGACTCATTTTTCCCTTTTTTGTATAATATTTTAGTAAACAATTAAAACTTAAATAAAAAGGGAAAAATGAGTCCGTCCCCAATTTCCCTTTTCGTCCGTCCCCAATTTCCTGAAAAATTCTTTTAAATCACTTGAAAAAAATTGCAAAATACGATATAATTTTTTGCCAAGTGAGAGGTAAAAAATTATGGAAATAAACAAAAATATAATAGATAATTTATGTAATGATGCGGGGATTTCTAGAACAAAAAAAGCACATGAATATAAAGAAGAAGGAAGAGTAGATATTATCGATTTTGAATATCAAAATCCACTAAACTTCGAAATTAAAGGAAGTGTATATGGTAATGAAGAATATCATACCTATATTTTTATACGAAATGGAGAAGTAGAAGATATTACATGTGATTGCCCTGATTATTACAATCATTACGGTGTATGCAAACATACATTGGCTACAATTTTAGAATTTGCGGATAATGAAAATCACATAGAAAAAGGAACCGATTCTAAAGATGAAGATATGTCAAAGAGACATGACTTACCTTCAAGCTATGACAAATATAGAGGATTTAAACAGATTGTTAATATCTTTTATAACGAAGAAATTGAAGGGATTGATGAGGAAGAAACTGAACTAAAAGAACAAGGAACCATTAAATTAGAGCCTGAAATATTTTATGATAAATTTACAGGAGATATGAAGGTTGAGTTCAAAGTAGGAAATAAAAGAATGTATAAAATTAAGAACTTATCAGAATTTTATACAAGAATGTTAAATAAAGAATTATATCGCTATGGACAAAAGTTGCAATTTGTTCATACAAGAGAAAGCTTTGAAAAAGAAAGTCTACCACTATTAGACTTTTTGATGAAATATGCAGAAATTATTAAATATGCGAATTCAAATTCCAATAGTAATTATCGATTCTATGGAAATGCTTTAAGTGAAACCAGTATCATATTAAGCAATAGTGGAATTGATGATATATTTGAAATTTTGAAAGGAAAAAAGATAAGTTTTCAAAGAGAATATAAGCAAACAGAAATTGAATTTACGGAAGAACAACCAGATATTCAATTTAAATTAAGAAAAATAGATGAAGACAATTATGAAATCGTACCTAATGTGGAGATTTTTAAGATTTCTATTGTAAAAGGAAAACTATATAAATATATTTTAGACGAACACAAGTTATATCGATGCAACAAGAAATTTGAAAAAGCAAATTTAAAATTATTAGAAATTTTTAGACAAAATTATATGACAGAAGTCAAATTAGGAAAAGAAGAATTATCACAGCTATTTTCTGTCATTATTCCCAAAGTGAAAAATGCGATAAAACTAGAAAATATTTCTGAAGAAGAAATTGAAAAATATAAACCAAAAACCTTGATAACAAAAGTATATCTAGATTTTGACAATCATGATTATTTGGTAGCAGATGTCAAATTCTGTTACGATAACCAAGAATTTAATCCATTAGATGAAAAACAAAAAATAGAAATACCAAGAAACATGATAAAAGAAACCAAAGCATTAAATATTTTTCGAAAAACAGGATTTATGTTAGATGTTAAAAACTTAAGATTTATTTTGCCGGATAATGATAAAATCTATCAATTTTTAACCCAGGATATCAATTATTATATGCAAAATTTTGAAGTTTTAGTTACAGAAAACTTTAAGAAAAAACAAATTAGACAACCCAAAATGGGAACAATCGGTGTAAAAATAGAGAATAATTTGCTATCCATTGATTTAAACAATTTAGATATAGACATAAAAGAACTAGAAAAAATCATGCAAAAGTATAACTTAAAGAAGAAATATTACAGATTAAAAGATGGAAGCTTTTTAGAATTAGAAGATAACAAAGAATTAGATTTCATTGATAAATTGATTACTGGAATGGATATCGAATATAAAGACTTAGAAGAGGGAGAAGTCAATCTTCCTATGTATAGAAGTTTGTATCTAGAAGAACTATTAAAAGGAGCAAAAGGAAAGCAAGTTATCAAAAATGAAAATTATAAAAATATTGTTAGTGAATTAAACAAAGAGAATGAAAATGATAACATAAAAGTGCCAGAGATATTAGAAAATACTCTAAGATATTATCAAAAAATCGGATTCAAATGGCTAAAAACATTAGATAAATACAAATTTGGTGGAATATTAGCAGATGATATGGGATTAGGAAAAACGGTACAAATGTTATCTATTATTGTTGACTATGTACAAAATACACCTAAAGAAGAAAGAAGAACGAGTATTGTGATATCACCAAGCTCTTTAGCATTGAATTGGCAAAATGAAGCAGAAAAATTTACAGGAGAATTACAGACACTTGT
This sequence comes from uncultured Clostridia bacterium, assembly GCA_944388805.1. Taxonomy (GTDB): domain Bacteria; phylum Bacillota; class Clostridia; order TANB77; family CAG-508; genus CAG-269. Next base: position 31,270 of record CALXKE010000018.1, read on the forward strand.
TATCAATGGTACATTAGCAGAAAGAAAAAGAAAAATTGCAAACATTGAAAATTATGATTTGGTGATTACTTCTTATGATTTATTAAAAAGAGATATAGAATTATACAAAGATAAAAACTACAAATTTCGATTTATGATTGCAGATGAAGCACAATATTTAAAAAATAGCAACACACAAAATGCAAAATCCATCAAGAAAATCAGTGCAGATACCAGATATGCTTTAACGGGAACACCAATTGAAAATTCTTTAGCAGAACTATGGTCAATATTTGACTATATTATGCCTGGATATTTATTCTCATATAAAAAGTTTAAAACACTTTATGAAACACCAATCGTAAAAGAGAATAATACACAAGCTTTGAATAAATTGAAGATGTTAATAGAACCATTTATCTTAAGAAGAACAAAAGCAGAAGTATTAACAGAGTTACCAGAAAAAACAGTAACCGTTTTAAATAATGAAATGGAAGAAGAACAAAAAAATCTATATGTTTCATATTTAGCACAGGCAAGAGAAGAAGTTGCAGAAGAAATTAATTTAAATGGTATTGAAAAAAGTCATATCAAAATATTAGCTGTTTTAACAAGACTTAGACAAATTTGCTGTCATCCAAGTTTATTTATCAAAGATTATACAGATGGAAGCAGTAAATTAAATCAATGTATGGAAATTGTAGAAGATGCTGTAAAAGGTGGACACAAAATATTACTATTTTCTGGATATACATCTATGTTTCCAATTATCGAAAAAGAATTGCAGAAATTAAATATAAAATACTTTAAATTAACAGGAGCAACAAAAGTAGACGAAAGAATTGATTTAGTAGATGAATTTAATGAAAATCCAAATATTAAAGTATTTTTAATATCTCTAAAAGCTGGAGGAACAGGTTTAAATTTAACAGGAGCAGATATGGTAATCCATTATGATCCTTGGTGGAATTTGTCTACAGAAAATCAAGCAACAGATAGAGCGTATAGAATCGGACAAAAAAATAATGTGCAAGTATATAAATTAATTACGAAAAATTCTATAGAGGAAAAAATCTATGAATTGCAACAAAAAAAGGCAGAATTAATTGATAATATGCTGGATACAAAAACATCTTTTATCAATACATTGTCTAAAGAAGATATTATGCGATTATTTGAAGAATAGTAGTTTTTCACCACATTAGAAATATTAATATATATTTCTAATGTGGTTTATTTATATCCATAAGACGATGAAAAAGTATAATGATAATCACAAAATATTGTCAGATAAAGCCGAATTAATGTATAATATAAACAGAATTTTTTTTGATATATAAATATAAAGAAAGGAGAATTCGTATCAATAAATAAAATACGAAAAATAAAAATGAGAGATTATATAACAATCATAGGTGGAGGTTTAGCAGGATCAGAGGCTGCGTATCAGATTGCAAAAAGAGGTATAAAAGTAAAGTTATATGAAATGAAACCAGTGAAATATTCACCAGCACATAGTAATCAAAATCTGGCGGAGATTGTATGTAGTAATTCCTTTAAATCTAATTTATTAACCAATGCATGTGGATTATTAAAGGAAGAATTAAGAAGGCTAAATTCTTTATTAATCAAAATAGCAGACGAGACTAGTGTGCCTGCTGGACAGGCATTGGCAGTGGATAGAGAAGTGTTTTCAGAAAAAGTAACAAAGGTAATTGAAGAAAATGAAAATATAGAAGTCATTCATGAAGAAATTACCAATATAGAAGAAATAGCAAAAGAAGGGATTGTTATTATAGCAACAGGACCATTAACATCAGAAGGATTGGCAAAAGATATTCAAAAAATAACAAGTCAAGATAAACTATATTTTTATGATGCAGCGGCTCCAATTGTGAACAAAGATAGCATCAATTTTAATATTGCTTTTTATGGAGACAGATATTCACAAGAAAAGAAAAAAGAAGAAAGTATAGAAGAATGGAAAAAACGATTAGAAGAAGAAAAAGAAGAACAAAGCTATATTAATCTTCCAATGAATCAAGAAGAATATGAAAACTTTGTAAAAGAATTAGTTAATGCAGAAGTTGTAACCTTACATGATTTTGAAAAAAGAGAAATTTTTGAAGGATGTATGCCAATAGAAATCATGGCAAAGAGAGGAATAGACACTTTACGATTTGGACCATTAAAACCAGTAGGGTTTGATGATCCACGAACAGGAAGAAGACCATATGCAGTTGTACAATTAAGACAAGATGATAAACAAGCAACTATGTATAATATGGTTGGTTTTCAAACTAATTTAAAATATGGAGAACAAAAAAGAGTATTTTCTATGATACCAGGATTAGAAAATGCGGAATTTATTAAATATGGTGTAATGCATAGAAACACGTATATTAATTCTACAGAATTGTTAGATGAAACATATCATTTAAAAAGTAATCCAAATATTTATTTCGCTGGACAAATCACAGGTGTAGAAGGTTATGTGGAATCCATTTCTTCTGGAATGGTGGCTAGTTTAAATGCTATTCAGGATTTTACAAATGCTAAGGAAGAACATGATAAGCATAAAATTACTTTTTCAGAATATACCGTGATTGGTGCACTAGCCAAATATATTTCAACTCCAAACACAAAATTTCAGCCAATGAATGCCAATTTTGGTATCTTACCAGAATTAGAAGGAAAGAAGATAAGAGATAAAAAAGAAAGGTATACGAATTTGGCAGAGAGAAGTTTAAAAAATATAGAAGTATTCATTACAAAATAGTTACATAAATATTAAAAAAATGTGACAATGTTGATATTAGGTGCAACTATTGATAAAATAAGAGTGGTGAGAAGTGAATGAAAGAAATATCATTGTGTATGATTGTCAAAAACGAGGAAAAAGTTATAGGAAGATGTTTAGATAGTATATGTGATATTGTAGATGAGATTATTGTTGTAGATACAGGTTCTACAGATAATACGAAAAATATAGTAAATCAGTATACAGATAAAATTTATGATTTTAAATGGGTCAATGATTTTGCAAAAGCAAGAAATTATTCATTTTCAAAAGCAACAAAAGACTATATACTTTGGATGGATGCAGATGATGTCATACTTCAAGAAGATAAGAAAAAATTAAAGAAACTGAAAGAAAGCATGGACGGAACAGTAGATGTATATACAATGGTGTATAATTATAGTCAAGATGAGAACGGAACACCAATAATTGTTCAAAGAAGAGAAAGAATTGTAAAGAGAGAAAATAACTATCAATGGATAAGTCCAATACATGAAGTCATTGTCCCAACGGGAAATATAGTAGATACAGATATAGTGGTGACACATAAAAAACATGGAATAAAAGATGTAAATAGAAATTTAAGAATATTTGAACAAATGATAAAAGATCATGTAGAATTTGATGATAGGCAAGAATATTGTTATGCAAAAGAATTATATTTTTTACAGAAGATACCAGAAGCTATTAAACAGTATAACCAATTTATTAATAAATATATTAAAGAATATGATAAAAGAAAAGATTTATTGTACTCTGCACTTATAGAACTTTCGGATTGCTATAAACGAACTGATAATGAGGAAAAAGAATGGGAGACGTTGCTATTAATATTACAAAATCAAATTCCCGGAAAAGAGTGCTTAAACAAAATAGCAGATATATTTTTTCGAAAAGAAAAATATGAAGAAGCTATCTTTTGGTTTAAAAATTCTCTGCAATTAGAAGATACAGTAGAAGATTTGTACAATAATTTTTATGCAAATATTTGTATAGGGGTTTGTTATTATTGGTTAGGTAATCTTGAGAAAGCAAATATATATAATGAAAAAGCAGGAAAAATGATACCAAGAGATGAAACATATCAGAAAAATGCTGAAATTTACCAAAATGAAGTATAAATTTACATAAAATTATAGACAAAACTTGGAATTTGTAGTAAAATAATATTATGTGAGAGTAAAATAGGAGGGAATAAAAATGGAATATTATGATTATTATGATTTTGATGATGAAATTAATATAGCTGTAAGAGAATATAAAAATACTAAGGGAGAGATAGAAATATTACAAGCAGAAATTAATGAATTGCAAAATAAACAAGAAACATTAACTGAAGAGAAGGATAAGGAAACCAATGATATTTTAAAAAGAAAATATGACAGGGAGATTTCAGGTAATTTAAACGAAATAAAACAAAGAGAAGAAAAAATAAAAGGAATCAGAGAAAATATTCAAGGAAAAATAGATATTGCAAAGGAAAAATTATCAAAAAAATTAGAAGAAAAAGATTCAAAAATTGAAATGAGCGAAAAAAATGTAGAAGCTATAAAAGGACAATTGGATACTGTAACAACTCAAATAGAAGAAATTAAGAGCAAATCTGATCAAGAACTTTCACAGGCAATTAAAGAATCGATGTTAACGGGATTAGAATCAAAACAAGCTGAATATGAAAAAATGATGGAAGAATTTATGAAAAATTCAGAAACTTTGACATTGGAAAAGATGGACGTTGAAAAATTGAGCACAAGTTTATCTTTATCAAATATGGATAATTTTACGGAGTTATGGGACAGAGTGACCCAAGAAAGCGTTAAAGTACAAAATCCAGTAATATCAACACCAACAAGACCAGCATCAACACCATCAACACCAGTATCAACACCAACAGCACCAACATCAACACCAACAAGACCAGTATCAACACCAACAGTACCAACATCAACGCCAACAAGACCAGTATCAACACCAACAGTACCAACATCAACGCCAACAAGACCAGTATCAACACCAACAGCACCAACATCAACACCAACAGTACCAACATCAACGCCAACAAGACCAGTATCAACACCAACAGCACCAACATCAACGCCAACAAGACCAGTATCAACACCAACAGTACCAACATCAACGCCAACAAGACCAGTATCAACACCAACAG
>CALXKE010000019.1 GCA_944388805.1 uncultured Clostridia bacterium
AAAGGTAATAAAGTAACAGAATTAGTAAAAAGCAAAAATGGTAAAGAATATTTAAAAGTTGTTAAAGAAGAAACAACTGAAAAAAGACAAAAAGATATGCCATCAAGATTAAATGCAAGAAGAAAAATGATGAGAACAATTAATAAAGTAACAGATAGTGAAGGTAACAATGTAGATTTACCAGCAAAATTATTTAACGAGATTGCTCCAAAATATGCAGGTAAAAATGTAGGAGGATATACTAGAATTTTAAGAGTAGGTCCTAGAAGAGGAGATGGAGCAGAAGTTGCTATATTACAATTAGTATAATTATAATGAAAATGATAAAAAATTAATCCTAGTCCAATTATGGAAAAGGATTATTTTTTTTGTCAAATAGGAAACAATATGAAACTTTAAGTTATGCAACTCAAAGTGAAAATAAAACTTTAATATTTTATTTTTAAAAGAAAAAACGCTTTTTATTCAACAAAAAAACAGAGAAAATATAGAAATAAATTTACAGGGGAGAATAGGCACTAAAGAAAAAAGAAAAACATATAATAAAACCATAGGAGGCAATCATATGGAATTTATATTAAATACAATCTTTTGGACATTAGCCTTATATGGTTTATATGAAATTATAAAAAATATCATATATATCAATACATATACAAGATTTAAAAGTAAAGGAATTTATTTAATTATTGGTGTTAAAAATCAAGAAGAAGTAATAGAAGGATTTTTAAGATCTATTTTATTCAAAATTTTATATGGAAGAGAAGAATATTTTAGAAATATCATTGTAGCGGATTTAGAATCAACAGACAATACAAAAGAAATTTCAAAGAAATTGTCAAAAGAATATGAATGTTTAAAAGTTTTAAGTTGGAAAGAAACCAGAGAATTAATGGATAATATAGATGAAGATTAAATGTCGCATAGAGTTCGTTTGTCTATGCGACATTGGATTACAATTCAGTCCGAGCTATACTCTACAAATGGAAAAATATATAATAGTACATTTCTATTGAATTGTTTCTCTGATTATGATATAAATGAATTATAATTATATTATAAAAAGGGGATAAATATGAATTTAAAAATAGTAAATGAGATTTTTTCTTATGGTCTTTTTGGAATTGGCGCATTAAAAATAATATTTACAATTCTAGTTTTTTTACAGATATTTACAAATGTAAACGCAGTATTTAATGGAGGAAATGTTATTGATTACGGCTACTATTCAACATTCTCTGTAATGATTGGCGGGGCACAGGTGATATTGGCGGTTGGTTCTATCATTATGATAATGCTAAATATGAAAAGACAACCAGCAGTGATTCCGGGTTATTTATGGGGATTAGGTGCTATACTTATAGAATTTATAATACCTTCAAGCTTATATATCTTTGTTTTATTTGCAGAATGTGGCATGTATATGAGGGCAGGGTATAAAATTAGAAATAAAAATGAAATTTACAAAAGTGAATTTAAATCTAAAACAAGTAAGAAAATAATAAAAAATACGGAGTGGTTTTATGGTGACAACAATGATCGAAATGAGCAGACCGATATAAAAACTCAAAAAAGAAGAGAAAAATTGGAAAAAGAGCTTGAAGAATGGAAACAATTATTAGACTCTGGAGAAATAGACGAAGAAACATATCATCAAGAAACAAGTAGACTTATTGAAAAAGAAAGAAAGAAAAGTGAACGAGGTATATAAAATTAATATTAAAATTTATAAAAATGCTCCAAACAGAAACGTCCCCAAAGGACAAAAATGTCCTAAATGGAAATGTCTCCCTTTGGAGACATTTTTTTGTTGAAAAATACTTGATTTTTCTGGAAAAACTTGATATAATATTTAGCGTATTAAACACATAAAGTGAGTTTTAAAGGGTGTGCCAATTTCATTGGTCCTAAGAAATAAAGAACTTTATGGAAGAAATAACAAAAAGGGAGGAATTAAAAATGGCAGTAGTTGCAATGAAACAATTACTTGAAGCAGGTGTTCACTTTGGACATCAAACAAGAAGATGGGATCCTAAAATGGCGGAATATATATTCCAAGCTAGAAATGGAATTCACATCATCGATTTACAAAAAACTTCTAAAAAACTTGATGAAGCATATGCTTTCTTAAAAGAACAAGTTGAAGAAGGAAAAACAGTTCTATTTGTAGGAACTAAAAAACAAGCACAAGAATGTGTAAAAGAAGCAGCATTAAAATGCGGAATGTACTATGTTGATCAAAGATGGTTAGGCGGAATGCTAACAAACTTTGATACAATTCAAAAAAGAATTCAAAGATTAAAAGACTTAGAAGCGATGGAACAAGATGGTACATTTGAAGTATTACCAAAAAAAGAAGTAATTCTATTAAAGAAAGAAATGGAAAAACTAGAAAGAAACTTAGGTGGAATTAAAGAAATGGACAAACTACCAGGAGTAATTTTCTTAGTAGATCCTAAAAAAGAAAGAATAGCTATCTTAGAAGCTAAAAAATTAAATATACCAGTTATCGGATTAGTTGATACAAACTGTAATCCAGAAGAATTAGATTACCCAATTCCAGGTAATGATGATGCTATCAGAGCAGTAAAATTAATTGCTGATGTTATGGCAAATGCAGTTATCGAAGGTAAACAAGGTGAAAGCTTTGAAGCTGGAGAAGAAGAACAACAAGAAGTAGCAACTGAAGAACCTACAACAATTGAAGAAGTTGTAGCAAACGAAGAAGAAAACAAAGAAGTAGAAGAATAATATTGGTTTAATAAAAGAAGAGTAGGGCTTTTCTGCTCTATTCTTTTTATTAAATAAGAACGAAGGTGTTCTTATTCAATAAAAATATTTACGGAAAAATTGCAAAGTGATTTTTCTATATAAAAAAGGAGGAATTTATAATGGTAACAGCTAGCTTAGTAAAAGAGTTAAGAGAAAAAACAGGTGCAGGAATGATGGATTGCAAAAAAGTTTTAACAGAAACTGATGGAGATATGGAAAAAGCAATCGAATTGTTAAGAGAAAGAGGAATTGCAAAAGCAGCTAAAAAATCAGGAAGAGTTGCAGCTGAAGGTTTAGTTGAAGCATATATCTCAGAAGATGGAAAAGTAGGAGCAATCGTAGAAGTAAACTCAGAAACAGATTTCGTTGCTAAAAATGAAGAATTCAAAACATTTGTTAAAAATGTAGCAAAACAAGTTGTTGAAAAAAATCCAAAAGATGTAGAAGATTTATTAAATCAAGAAGCTACATTTGAAGCTGGAAAAACAGTTAATGAAGCATTAGTAGGAAAAATAGCTACAATTGGTGAAAATTTAACAATCAGAAGATTTGCTAGATTTGAATCAAAAGGATTATTAGAATCATACATCCATGGTGATGGAAAAATAGCTGTTTTAATCAATATGGCAAAAGGTGATAAAGAAGTAGCAAAAGATTTATGTATGCAAATTGCAGCAGCAAGACCAGAATACTTAAATGAACAATCAGTTCCAGCAGAAAGAGTAGAAAAAGAAAAAGAAATCTTAAAAGTACAAACAATGAATGAAGGAAAACCAGAAGCAATTGCAGAAAAAATTGTACAAGGAAGAATTAGAAAATTCTTTGAAGAAATTTGTTTAGTTGACCAAGTATTTGTTAAAGATTCAAATATGAAAGTATCTGAATTATTAAAACAAAAAGATGCAGAAGTTGTAGAATTTGCAAGATTTGAAAAAGGTGAAGGAATCGAGAAAAAAGAAGAAAACTTTGCAGAAGAAGTTATGAATCAATTAAAATAAGGACATGTTAAATCATTCCAAATAAAAAAGGGAAATTGGGGACGGACTCATTTTTCCCTTTTTTATTTAAACTTTGATAAATTTTTAAATATTACAAAAAAAGGGAAAAATGAGTCCGTCCCCAATTTCCCTTTTCGATCGTCTCCAACGTTTCATTTTTAAGAAAAAATTAATAAATTTAGTAAAAATACTGTATTTTTTTAAAATATATGATAGAATATCTCTGATAAGAATATAGTAAGGAGAGTGGAAGAATTGTCAGGGGCAAAATATAAAAGAGTACTATTAAAATTAAGTGGAGAAGCATTAGCAGGAGAACAAAAGACAGGAATCGATGCAAAAACAGTAGGAAAGATATGTGATAAAATAAAAGAAGTTGTAGAGATGGGGGTACAAGTAGCTATTGTTGTAGGTGGAGGAAACTTCTGGAGAGGTAGAAATGGACATCAAATGGAACAAACAACAGCAGACTATATGGGAATGTTAGCAACAGCTATGAATGGATTAGCTTTGCAAGATGCATTAGAAGCAAGAGGACTTTATTCAAGAGTACAAACTGCTATTGAAATGAGAGAAATTGCAGAACCATTTATACAAAGAAAAGCAGAAAAACATTTAGAAAAAGGAAGAATTGTTATATTTGCTTGTGGTACAGGACATCCATATTTTACAACAGATACAGCAGCAGTATTAAGAGCAACAGAAATTAAGGCAGATATCATCCTTTTAGGAAAAGCAATTGATGCAGTATATTCAGCAGATCCAAAAGTACAACCAGATGCAATCAGATTTGAAGAAATTTCATACTTAGATGTTTTAAATAAAGATTTGAAAGTTATGGATTCAACAGCAACTGCTATGTGTAGAGACAACAATATACCTTTATTAGTATTTGGCATAGCAGATCCGGAAAACATCGTAAAAGCAGTTAAAGGTGAGAAAATAGGAACCATAGTTTCATAAGATAAATTTTGAGAATTTAAGGGGAAAAATGAAAGAAGATAAAAATATATATGAAAGAAGTTATTTCATAGATTTAGAAAGTGCGCAAAAAGATTATAAAAAGAAAGAAAAGCAAGAAAAGAAGAAGAAAAGTGATAAAGCAAATTATATTATAAATATTTTGATGATCATTGGCATTGTGCTAATCGTATTCATATTTCTAGTTTTTTTCTATAAACCAAATATGATTGATTATTTAGAAGAAATAAAAAACACATTTACCTATGGAATGATAATCATATTAGCTATAATGACTACTTTCATTATATTATTCAATATAGTACTTAAAGATAAAAGGATGTTAAGTCATCTATTAAAAATACTATTATTTTTTAATATCATTTGTTTAATTGCGTTTTTTTATATAGATGCAATTCTAGATAAAACATATAATAATGAAGAGAATTTTGGAAATATTTATGATACAAAAATAGAAAATAAAACAGATAAAGAATATGTAGATCTTTGGAAAACTTTCTTGGAGCAAGAAGTACAAACAAAGACGGAAAAAGAAGTATTTATAGAAGAAAATATAAAACAATATAGATATTTTAAAATAAGAGTATATCTAATATTGATTCTATATGTTATTACCATGATGGCAAATACCTATAGGATTTCAAAAATTGATAAAGGTATCAAGGGAAGAAAAATATTAGAAAAAAATGATAAAATTATATTTAAAAATGAGAAAAATATGCATTAGCAAAAGCAAAACAATGATGCATAAAAGTGAGAAGGAGAGATAATTATGGATTATGAAAATTTAAAAGAAAGAATGGGAAAAACCATCAATAATTTTGCTGAAAAATTAGCAGAAGTTAGAGCAGGAAGAGCAAATCCTGCCATATTAAATAAAGTAAAAATAGACTATTATGGAACACCAACACCAATTAATCAAGTAGCAGGAATATCTGTTCCAGAAGCTAGATTAATTGTTATTCAACCATGGGATTTAAGTGTTTTAAAAGAAATTGAAAAAGCAATTTTAGCTTCAGATATTGGAATCAATCCAAATAATGATGGAAAAGTCATAAGACTAGCTTTTCCTGAATTAAATGAAGAGAGAAGAAAAGAATTGGTAAAAGATATAAAGAAAATGGCAGAAGAAGCCAAAGTCGCAGTAAGAGCAATCAGAAGAGATGGTATTGAAGAAGCAAAAGGAGAGCAAAAAGAAGGAAATATGACAGAAGATGAATTAAAAAATGCAGAAAATGAAATACAAAAATTAACAGATAAACATGTAGAAGAAATTGATGAAATATTAGCAAAAAAAGAAAAAGAAATTATGAGTGTATAATGTACATAAAAAAACAGGTGTGTTAATAAAAATAAAATTTTGACATATAAAAGTGATATCATTATTTTGGAAAGGTCAGAAATGTATGGACTTTAAAAGCAAATTGAAACAATATCAAGATTTAATCAATGGTGAATTATCAAAATATATAGAAACAAAGAAATGTCCAGAAGAAATGTTAAATCATTCAATGGAATATAGTTTAATGGCTGGTGGAAAAAGATTAAGACCGATTTTAGTCATTGCAACATATCAAATATTTAAAGAAGATGTTCAAGAATGTATGCCATTTGCAGTGGCTATTGAGATGGTACATAACTTTTCATTAATTCATGACGATTTACCAGGAATTGACAATGATGATTTTAGACATGGAAAACCAACCAATCATAAAAAATTTAATGAAGCAACAGCTATCTTAGCCGGAGATGGATTACTAAATAATGCATATAGGGTTATCAGTAAATATTTAGAAAATTCTTCAAAAGAGGATTTACCCAAAAAGATAAAAATATTTCAAGAATTTTCAGATGCAGTAGACAAAATGATTAAAGGAGAATTTGTGGATACTGAGGTTGAAGGAAAACAGATTTCGGAAGAAACTTTAGAATATATCCATAAACATAAAACAGGAGCTTTATTAACTTTATGTGTTAGAATGGGAGCAATACTTGCAGAAGTTTCACAAGAAGATTTAAACAGATTAACATCCTATGCGGAAAAAATAGGTTTAGCCTTTCAAATAAAAGATGATATCTTATCAGAAGAGGGAGATGAAAAGATTTTAGGAAAACCAGTAGGTAATGATAAGATATTAGAAAAATGTACATATGTTTCTAAATATGGATTGTCTGGCGCAAAAGAAAAATTAGAAAAAATAACAAAAGAGGCAATAGAAGAATTAAAGATATATAATGAAAAGGCAGAATTCTTAATAGAATTGGCAAAGTACATAAAAGAACGTAATAAATAAGAGGGAGAACAAATATGTTTGATAAACAATACATGCCTAGACATATTGCCATCATTATGGACGGAAATAGAAGATGGGCAAAAGCACAAGGAAAACCTGCTAGCTTTGGACATAAAGCAGGAGCTAAAACATTAGAAAAAATTGTTAGATATGCAAATAAAATAGGGTTAGAATATATTACAGTATATGCATTTTCAACAGAAAATTGGAAGCGAACAGAAGAAGAAGTAAAAGCTTTAATGATGCTTTTACAAAGCTATTTAGATGACTATTCCAAAAGGGCTGATACAGAAAATATTCGTGTAAAAATATTGGGAGATATATCTGCATTAGCACCAGGAATGCAAAAAAGCATATATAATTGTATGGAAAGAACAAAAGATAATACAGGTGTTACCTTTAATATTGCTTTAAATTATGGTGGAAGAGATGAACTCGTAAAAGCAATAAGACAGATAGCACAAGAAGTAGAAGAAGGAAAAATTGATATACAAGATATATCAGAAGAAATGGTTTCAAATAACTTATACACAAAAGGAGAACCAGATCCGGATTTATTAATTAGAACAAGTGGAGAACTAAGATTAAGCAATTTCTTACCATGGCAATTAGTATATAGCGAATTTTTATTTATTGATAAAAATTGGCCAGACTTTACAGAAGAGGATTTGGATAATGCCATTATAGAATATGAAAAAAGAACTAGAAAATTCGGAGCAAATTAAAAACAAAAAGAAGAAAAAGAAGAGGAGTCGTTATGGATATAAAAAGAATTACATCAGGCTTACTAGGATTTCCTTTAGTACTTATTGTACTAATTATTGGAAATGTTTATGTAGTAGATGTTGCCTTAACAATTATTGCTATATTAGCAATGGATGAATATTTTAATGCAATTTCAAAAATTGCAAAACCAGTCAGATGGATAGGATATTTAAGTTGTGTTAGTATTGCATTAATTCATGTTATACCAGAGCCTTATTTATTACATGCAGCAATCTTAGCCATTCCTATGCTATTATTAATATTATTCATCCAAGTCATTGTAACCGAAATGAAAACTAATTTTAAAGATATAGCCTATACACTATTTGGAATTTTATATGTTGTGATGTTACTAATGTTTTTTGCAAAAATAAATGGAATGGAAAATGGAAATATTTTAATATGGTATGTGATATTTGCAGCATGGGGAACAGATATATTTGCCTATTTCATTGGAAAATACTTTGGAAAGCATAAATTTAGTAAAATTAGTCCCAATAAATCAATAGAAGGATGTATAGCCGGAACAATTGGTGCTATACTAATAATGTTGATATATACATATATAGCTAATACCTTATGGAAAATGGAATATTCTTATTTAGCAATAGGTATTATTGGATTTGTACTAAGTATCATTGGTCAAGTAGGAGATTTTGCAGCTTCTAGTATAAAACGATATGTAGATATAAAAGATTATAGTAACTTAATTCCAGGGCATGGAGGAATGTTAGATAGAATTGATAGCTTAATCTTTTTGGCACCTTTTGCATATGTCCTTTTGGGCATATTTGTCGCATAGAGTTCGTTTGTTGATGCGATATTTTGTCTCATTGAGATTATTTGTTGATGTGACATTTTATTTAGATAAGGAGGAAGAATTTGATAACATTTATTATATCTGCAATAAAAATTATCATATTATTAGGTTTCTTAATCTTGATACATGAGCTTGGCCACTTTTTAGTGGCCAAACTTTGTAAAGTAAAAGTCAATGAATTTTCAATTGGATTTGGACCAGGAATTTGGAATAAACAAGGAAAAGAAACAAAATATTCATTAAGAGCAATTCCATTGCGGTGGATATGTTAGTATGGAAGGGGAAGATGAAGCATCAGAGGATGAAAGGTCATTTTCTAAGGCAAGTATTCCAAAAAGAATTGCGATATGCGCTGCAGGAGCCATTGTGAATATTATATTTGCTATTATTGTGTATTTTATTGTTATGGCAGCATCAGGTGTATATATTTCAAATGTTGTCGATTCTACAATTCCTGAATATGCAGCAGAAAAAGCAGGAATCCAAAGTGGAGATGTGATTGTAGAATTAAATGGAGAAAAAGTTGGTAATAAATATGACTTAGATGATATAATGAAAAATGCTACTGGGGAAGAGATTCTTGTAAAAGTTCAAAGAAATGGAGAAATTTTAGAATTTAACATCATACCTACAGAAGTACAATCAAAAGTAACGGGACTGTATCTAGATGATAAATGTAAGGTTATCATGGTAGATAAAGGAAGTAGTAGTGAAAAACAAGGCATACAAGCAAATGATGTCATTACCAAAGTTAATAATGAAGAAACAAATGGAGATACCAATAAAATTATAGAAGCATTACAACAAGAAGGAACAGGAACAATCCTTTTAACAATTCAAAGAGGAAATGCAGAAATCAATATTGAATTGACACCTGATAATGTTTCTACTTATTATTTAGGTATTAATATGAAAATGGCACCAGATACATTTTTTAATAGATGTTATTATGGATTGATTGAAACTAAAAATTTTGTATTTTCAATTGTGGATAATGTAAAACAATTATTTACAGGAAAAGTTGGCATAGACCAAATGACAGGACCAATTGGAATAGGGGAAATGGTTTCTCAAACAAATGGATTTGGAGAATTTATTTATTTAATGGCTTTAATATCTATATCTTTGGGAGTAACAAATTTATTACCAATTCCAGCATTAGATGGAGGGAAAATATTAATACTAATAATAGAAGCAATTAGAAGAAAACCAATGAAACAAGAAAATGAAATTAATATACAACTATTAGGATTTTCAATATTAATTGCATTGTCTATTTATGTTTCATATAATGATATATTACGATTATTTTAATGTCGCATAGAGTTTGTTTGCCTATGCGACATTTTTGATTATATGGAAAAAAAGAAAAAATGATTGACTAAAAAAAATGCGAATGATATAATGATAATGTCAAAAATTATACAAAAATGTAAAAAATAACAATCATAGATAAACGAAAGAGTTTAAAGGAGAAGAAACATGAGAAAAGTAAGAACGATAAAATTTATTTCAATCGTATTAATTTTAACAATACTCGCATATAGTTTATTAGTACTGTTTACCAATAATAAAACATATGCTGTTTCACAATCAATTAGTTCAGATATAGATGGAATTAATGAATCATTATACCCAGGATTTAAAGAGAAAATAAAAAGTTTACAAGCTCAATACCCTAATTGGACATTTAAAGTATTGTATACAGATTTAAATTGGTCAGATGTTATTTCAAATGAATATGTGGGACATAATTCAGGACCAAGAAACATGATACAAGCAACAACAAATTATCAAGGACAATGGATTTGCCCAATTTGTTCTTATACAAATAGTTCATGGAGATGTGCATCACAAGCAGCAATTGAATATATGATGGATCCAAGAAACTCATTAAATGCATCAGATATTTTCCAATTTGAAGAATTAACAATTAATGGTTGTGACATAAATACAATTAATTCAATGGTAAATGGTACATTTTTACAAGGACATGCTAATGAAATTGCGAATTCAGCAAATGCCACAGGTATTAATCCATACTATATAGTTGCAAGATTAATTCAAGAACAAGGAAGAAATGGTTCTGCAACATCATCTGGAGCTAGTGGATATTATAACCCATTCAATATAGGAGCAACAGGAAATTCAGATGCAGAAGAAATAGAAAATGGGATTAATTATGCAAAAAATCAAGGTTGGGATACATTAGAAAAGGCAATTACTGGTGGAATTAATTTTATAGCAAGTAGTTATATCAATCAAGGACAAAATACATTATATTTGCAAAAATTTGATGTTGAAAATAATTATAATGGATTATATTGGCATCAATATATGCAAAATTTAATGGCAGCACAAAATGAAGGAACAACTTTAAGAAATACATATTCAAGTACAAATTCAATTAGTTCATCACATACATTTATTATACCTTTATATAAAAATATGCCAAGCACAGCATGTAGCAGACCTGATGGAAGTGCTAATGCTACAGTATCAGGAGATATAGTAAAAATTAATGCAAATGGTGGATTAAATATGAGAAATGCACCAAATGGTTCTGTAATAGGAGCGGTATCTAGTGGAGAAATTGTTACAAGAATTGAGAAAGCAACATCAAAAGTAGCAGGAACTTATTGGGATAAGATAAGAAGATCAAATGGTGAAGAAGGATATGTTGCAAGAGAAACTTATGATTATGAATCAGAATATAAATTATATTTGATACCATTAGGAGATGATGGAAGTAGCAACACAGGAAATACTAATAATGGAAATACAGGAACAGTCAATACTGGGAAAAATGATAATACAGCAAATTATAAACTAGGTGATGTTAATAATGATGGAAATATAACTGCAAGTGACTATGTATTAATTAAGAACCATATCATGGGAATCTCAAGTTTAAATGATACTGCTAAAAGTGCAGCTGATGTTAATAGAGATGGAAGTATTAGTGCAAGTGACTATGTTTTAGTTAAAAATTATATTATGGGGATTATTACTTCATTTTAAATAAAGAAAAATAGTTTATAAAAAATAAAACAGGAGGAACATATGAAAATTAATTATAAAAAAAGTATACTATGTGTTATATTAATTTTAGCAGTAATAATGATATTCTCACCAAAATCACAAGCAGCAGCATTAGTTATTAATTTTTCAAAATCAACAGCAAATGTAGGAGATACTGTAACGGTTACAATTACAGGACAAGGACTTGCAGGAAGAGCTGATTTAACTGTGTCAGGGCCTGCCACTTTATCAGAAAATACTATTTGGGTTGATAATAATTCAGCTAGTGTAACAGCAAAGATTACAGGAGAAGGTTCTGTAAAAATTACGGCAACACCAACAAGTATGGCCGAAAATTCTGCAACTGCAGACCCATATACACAACCAACAGCTGGAACAATCACGGTAGTTAGTACATCTCCATCAGGAGGTTCCTCATCTAGCGGAAGTGGATCATCAAGTGGTTCTTCATCTAGTGGAAGTACATCAGGAAGTTCAACTACTACAACACCAGAAAAAGAATCAAGTAATGCGAATTTAAGTAATCTAGGAATTAGACCAAATGATTTTTCTGGATTTACTCCAGGAACAACCACATATAATGTTACAGTTCCAGAAGATGTAGAAAGTGTAGAAGTATATGCAACAGCACAAGATTCAAGAGCAACCATATCAGGAACAGGAAATAAAACACTTGCATATGGAGAAAATGCTTTAAGTGTTGTGGTTACAGCAGAAGATGGGACAACAAAAACATATACAATTAATGTAACAAGAGAAGGGGAAGAAGAAACAGAGGAAACAGAAGGAACGGAAACAGTAAATGGATTATCAAATATAACAATAGGTAATTTAGAATTAAGTCCTTCTTTTAAAACAGATGTATATGAATATACAGTAAAATATATTGGAGAAGATACATCATTAGATATCCAAACAGTTGCAACAGATCCTAGCTATACAGTAGAAATATTAGGAAATGAAGAATTAAAAGAAGGGGAAAATACGATTACAATTTTGGTTTCAGATAGTGAAGGAAATAATGTAGCAACATATCAATTAACAGTAAATAAATCGCTTGTGGATGAAGAAGCTTTAGCAAGAGAAGAAGAAGAAAGACAACAACAAGAACAAAGAAGAATGCTTATAATAGCAGGAGGAATTATTGTTCTTATACTTATCATAGTAATCATTATTGTAATAAAACGTAGAAAAAATAGAGCATATGCTGAAGAATTTTCAGGAGTTCCGTTTGCAGGATTAAATGATGAAGATTATAATGAATATGATAACTATGACAATTACGACAGTTATGACAATGATAATCAGTTTGATAATTATAACAATATGCCTGTAAATGAAGAAAGTAGCTCTTTACAAGAGGAAAATCATAAAGAAACTTCACCAGTAGAAGAAAATAGTACAGATGAAAATCAAGTGACTAGTAAAAAAATAGAATTTGATGATAAGGAAGAAAAAAGAGAAAAAGAGAAAGCAAAAAGAGATTTCCTAGAAGGGTATAATTCTGATTACACGGACGAATATGAAGAAAATAAACCACGAAGAGGAAGAAAAAAAGGAAAAAGATTTAAATAGAAAGATAATAGAAAATACCTATTTACTAAATAAAAGGTATTTTCTATATTTTTATCTTGAGATTGTAAAAGATTTTTTAGATATAAAAAAAGTGAAAGAAGTTACTAGAAAATTCATACAAAAGTCATATAAATACATTGAAAAAAATAAATAAGATATGGTATAATGAAAAACATGAATAGAGAAAAGATAAAAGAAATAGTCAATAATTTAATAATGAGGATTGGAACAACGCTAAAAAAAATTCCAAAAAAAGTAAAAATAATTAGTGTGTTAATATTCATTCTAATTATTTTGTGTTGCTTCATTTTTGTATGGATTAGAGAAAGTCAAAAACAAAAATATGTAGAATATGATGGAGAAAACTTAAAAGAAAGTAAATATCCTGGATATAAAGAACTAATAGATAAATTAAAAGAAGAACATCCAAATTGGACATTTACATTATTCTATACAAAATTGGATTGGGAAGAAGTAATTGAAAATGAAGGGCATAAAGATAATACAGAATATCCAACAAATTTAATTCCAGATTCTTCTGAATATCCAGAGGATTGGAAATGCGAAATAGACAAAGATAGAACTTTTGATAATGGAACGTGGTTATGTGCTTCTGATAAAGCAATCAAATATCAAATGGATCCTAGAAATATATTAAATGATGAAAACATATTCCAATTTGCAGAATTGAAATATGTAGAAGGTGCACAAACCAAAGAAGGAATCTATGAAATAACAGAAGGTTCTTTTCTAGAAGGAGACAGTATTTCAGAGGCCTTAATACAAGCGGGAAAAAACGCAAATCTAGACCCATATTTTATAGCATCTAGATTAATTCAAGAACAGGGAAGAAATGGAACTGTATTGTCAAGAGGTTGTGAATATAATGATACAGTTGTATATAATCCATTTAATATCAATGCAAAAGGAAACTCACAAGAAGAAATTATTCAAAATGCGGCACAATATGCTTATGAGCAAGGATGGGATAGTTTAGAAAAAGCGTTAATCGGTGGTGTAGAATTCTTAAAAGAAGGATATATTAATGTAGGACAAAACACCTTATATTTGCAAAAATTCGATGTTGTTAATCAAGATGAAAGTTTATATACCCATCAATATATGCAAAATTTATTAGCTCCACAATCAGAGGCAAGTAACATGAAGGAAATTTATGAAGCTTCTAATACTGTAGATGCACCATTAAACTTTATTATTCCGTTATATGAAAATATGCCAGAAGAAGTATCTAAAAGATAATAGATATAAGAAATAAGATATGATAGTACAAACTTTAATTTCATCAATAAATAAAAGTGAGGTGAGAGGGTTTACATTCCAGAAAAAATTTAGTATAATGTAATAGAAATGTAACATAAATGAAACGTATTTGAAGTTGACGAAAGAAAAAAATATTGATAATATAATAAAAAATAAGAGCCGAAGCCCTTATTGAATCTCGTTTAAATGTGAATTGGAGTTCTCAGCACGAACTTCAATTTCTTTTTGTGACCATTTAATATATGTATTGTAACTTAGACTAGCTAAGAAACAAATAACTATACCAACAATCAAAGCAATTAAAGCTCTCCCGAGATATCTTACTGCAATATCATTGCTAGATATATCTTTTGTGCTCAATTTTGCCACCTCCTTCTTATGTATTAGCACTTAACCATTCAGAAGAAGAGTTAGGTGCATAAACTAATAGTTGAAATGCAAAGATGTCAATTATTAATCTATGCACCCAACTGAAGGAGTTACACAATATAAACGATTGAGGTCAGTATATCAAAAATAGATATATATTGTCAACAAAAAAATATATAAAATGACATTTAATACAAACATAAATAATTAAGAGTTAATATTGATTTTTTTAGTTAGATATACTATAATATTTTTGACAACTTTCTTAATAGAAAAGTGGACCAAATAGGCAACCAAATTGGAACACAAAAAAGTTGTCAAATACAGAATATAACTAACAAAACGCTTAATATGCCACTATAGCTCAGTTGGTAGAGCAACGGATTCGTAACCCGTAGGTCAGCAGTTCGATTCTGCTTAGTGGCTCCATTATATGTATATTTATTTTCAAAGTATTGACAAATCAACTGCAAAAGGTTGAGTTTTTCATTTATACCGTATAAATTTACTTGCTATTCAACTAAATTTATGTTTTAATATTAACATAGAAATAAATATATTTACTTTTATGTGCATTAGTTGTCAAAGCTATTATATATTTGCCTTAACTATATTCATAATATTTTTAGGAGGTCTTTATATATAGTAATAACAAGTATCTTTGTATTATTGTAATAACTCTGTCAATAAAATTTAAAAAATCAAAAATTCTAAAGTTCTTATAATTATGCTTATTATTATTGTAATAATTGGATTAGTCTGTTTTATATCGATATCTAACAAAAATTACAAAATTATAGATAGTGGATATATTTCTGACTTTTATAATATGATTATATCAAGTATTAATGATTATAATGAATTTATGAATGATTCTAATGAAGGGAATAAAAAATATAAACAAAAAATATCTTCTAACAAATATAATGAAAAATATTTTGAAGATAAATCATTAGCATTAGTTTTTATTTATACGGGAAATAGCTCAAATACTTTTAATGGAGTTGATATATCAACTGATGATAACATCTTAATTGTTAGACCTAATATTGATTATGGGAATGGTATAACAGATGATGTAACTGGAAAACTGATATTAGTTGAAATAGACAAAAATATAACTCGAATAGTAGTTGTACGCTAAAAGATAATCTTAGAAGCAATTAGTTAGAAATTACTAGTTGCTTATTTTTTTACCGTATACCTGAATATCAAATTATGAAAACAAGTGGATGTATGAAAATCATCTTAAATGAACCAGAGAGCAAAAAGTAAAAGCTCTCTTTTATGGAGAACCTCAAAAGGTCCCAAGAGTTACTGTGGTAAAATTAGGGAGTTTTTTAGGAATAATATATAATTTTTACTGTCCTGTAAATTCCCCAAATTACTTGATTGTTAAAAGGTAAGACGGTATAATATTAAATGAAAGGGGATATTATAGAGTTTTTAATACAATAAAAACTCAGAAATAGGAGAATTTTATGAAAAAAAGAACGAAAATTATCATTATATGCATATTAACAATGATAGCAGTTGGACTTATCATTGCACTATTTGTATCATCAAATGATACAATACAAATATCAAATAAAGAAAACCAAGAAAACCAAGCCATATATGAAAAAAATATCATTGATCCAGATAGAATTGTATATAGAAACCAAAATGGACAATATTACCAATTTACAAAAGATACAGATGGATATAATCAAATAAGGGACTGTGTAAAAAATTCATTGGTAATCTATAGTGAAAGTGGAAATACATTAACACAAGAAGAAATTGATGATATTCATGAAAAATCCTTTATAGAATTTGATTATGAAACAGCCAGCAAAAATTATATTATTCCATTCGAAGAAATAGAAGAACCAAAAATGATTAAATTAGGAACAACTGGTGGGATTGTTGTATCAACAAATGTAGAACATTTAGAAGAAATGATAAAAATAGCAGAAGAACAATCAAAAAATGAAATACCATATACATTAGAATATAAAGAAATGATTTCAAGAAATCCTATACAAACAATGGAATACAAATATTTGCAACGATTTAAAGAAATAAACTATAAAATACATCAAGTAAAAATACAAGATATGGAAACTTATGAATTATATAAAGCAATGTGTAATTTAGCTTTTGACGAAGAAATAAATGAGGAAACTTTTAAAAATAATGATTTAATATTAACTGTTTCTTTGGTTCCAAAAATAGATGTCAAAGTAAGTATAGGAAATATTCAATATACATATGACAAACTAGATAATGCAGTTATGCAATACACAGCACATTTGCTAGTTGTCAGTAAAATTGTCAATACGGATTGTATATATAATACAGATTTAACAGAAATTGATGCCAAAGTGGATAGAGAAGAATTTGAATTAGAGTATGATGAAAAAGTAGAAAATTTAGATACAGAAATTTTTGTGAAAGATTTCGATAGCTTCTACCAAGAGTATCAAAGTGCCACAGGAGAGATTACACAAGAACAAGCAAAAGAAATAGTTGAAGTTGGATTTGAAGAAGCAGAAAGAGTCGTTGGAGATTATGATAAAGAAACACAAGAATGCACAGAAACAGAAGTAAAACCAAATGGATTTTTTACAAGAAAATATAACGAAAGGGAACAAATGGCACCATATACAGTAGAAGTATATTCATTTACAAGAAAAGATGAGATGGGCAATGGAGTAGAAATTTATGTAGATAAAAAATTAGGAAAGATTGTTGGGGCAAGAGCTTTTGGAGATTAAAACATTCAGTAGAAATATTGAGAGATAAGACATATCATTTTTTAACAAGATATAACAGAAGAAGGGAATATAAAAAATGGAAAATATGGAAAATAAACTAGTAAAAATTAGTATATTAACGATGGTTATATCAATTGTTTTTGTTTTAACAGCAATATTTGTTTTTGTAAAGCCAGTATTTGTATTGGCTTTAGCAGTATTATATATGTCGAATTTACAAAGTATTTTATTGTTGTTATCAGGAGTTGTTATTATAGCAGGAGCAGTCTACATTACATATCGATATTTATTATATATGATAAATCATTTTAAATCTAAGAAAATAAAGACAATTTTTATGGCAATTATACCAATTGTATTATTGACAATATTAGGAATCATATATAAAAAAGAAGAAACATTTTCTTCAGTTATTGGCATACCAAGCATATATATACTTACGGTTATTGTTATACCAATCATTGTCATTGGAATGATTTTATTACGAGATATAAAAACAATCAAAAAAATAATAGCTACAACTATCATTGCTATTTTAACAATAGGCATATATGTCATCAATTATCCATATTTAAAATTATGTGCAGAAGAATTATCATTAGATATAGGGCAATTTATCGAAACAAAAACAGAATCAAAACAAGAAATAAATGGGCAAGCAACAGAATACAATTTAATATATTTGGAAAATTATAAACAAAAAATGGAAAATACAGGATTTCTTGATAAATATGATATATTAAATATTTTAAAATTGGCAGATAATAGAACAGACAATATACAGGTGCACTATACAGAAGGAACAGAAGAATTACAATTTAATAATGTAGATAATCAATTAGTAGAAGATTTAGGACCAAAATTACAAGCAAATACGTATAAATTTAGCTATACACATAAAAATGAGCAAACAGATATCTATATTGAAAAATATAAAAATCAACAAACAGAAAACACAGAAAAAAATCAAGATATCACAATAAATGGGTTACCAAGCGAAGAAATTACAAACATAAAGAAAATATATGAAACAAAAGATGATGAAAATTTTACTTTTGAAAATGAAGTGAATGTTCCAATGGGGCAAGAAACAGAATTGGATAATTTAAGAATTTTATTTGTTTATGATGAAGAAAAAGATAATTATATTCCATATGTAGAAAATTCTGAAGAACTAAAGAAAATAGAATCATATAAAATCTATTCAACAGGGATGAGCGTTACTTTAAAATCGGGAATGAAATTAAATAAAGAAGATTATACCATTAGAGTCAATCGCTATGATGATGACTTAAAAGTAAAGGAAGAAAAAGATGGTTACTATTATTATAGATTTGAGCCAGTGGCAACACAATTAAAAGATAGTGACAATCGTACAGTAATAGAGTTTAAATTTGGAAATACATATACAATTCATCATTTGAAAAATATTGAGATTATTTTCTAATTTTGATGTATTATGTAAAATGTGGTATAATATATATAGTTATCCTCGTACCAGGAGAAATAATAGGTACAGTAGAAAGAACCTTAAAATAAAAATACCCAAGGAGGACTATATGAAGAATTTATTTTTTACAAACCGGTTTTATAGGAAAAACTGCATATTAAGCCTAAAAGCCAATCTCATGAAACCCATTGGTTTCATACAGGATGTTTGGAAAAAAATTAAATTGTACCTGGACTATCCCGACAAATGGGATAGATATGTAAAAATGAAAGAGGAGGAAAATAAAGCAGCTGAAAAGGACAAAATGAAAGCTATATGCATAGCTCGTTCCAATTTTATAGGAGCAGCTTTTCGGATTATGATCTGCCAACTGTATGCTATTAATACAGAGAATACAGAAGAGCAGAACAAAAAAATCTTTGCTGATTTTCAGCAAGGTAGAAAAGATTTTCAAGATGCTATAGAGCAGCTTGAAAGAAATGAAATTTTTGTTTCTAAAGAAATAAAGGCCGACTTTTTGGAAACACCCATTGATAGATTTACAAGTATAGAAGAATGGGAGATATTTTCAGAAAGTTTCGAACAGAAAATAGAAGATTTTTAAGGTTCCCAGAAAATTGCCGAGCATTTGCTCGGCTTTTCTGGTGTTGTAGATAAAAATGAAAAAAATATGACGAATTTTGAATAATACTTGGAAAAATTGAAGAAAGATGATATACTATTGTAGTAAAATAAATAAAAGGAGAAGAAAAATGGAAAATATCAAAATCTTTGCCTGTAAAAGTGCAGAAAATTTCACAAAAGAGATATGTGATTATCTAAATTTACCAGTAGGAGAAATGGACATATTAAAATTCAAAAATGACAATACATTTGTACAAATTAAAGAAACAGTTAGAGAACAAGATGTATATATTGTTCAAATGACGACACCACCAGTAAATGAAAGAGTTATGGAGCTATTAATCGCAATAGATGCATTTAAAAGAGCATCAGCTAAAAACATTAACGTTGTTTTACCATATTACATTTACTCAAGATCAGATAAGAAAGATCAACCAAGAATACCAGTAACAGCAAAATTAATGCAACAATTATTAGAAGCAGCAGGAGCAACAAGAGTCATTACATGTGACTTACATAATCCAGCGATTCAAGCATATTTTAATATTAATTGTGACAGATTATCAGCACAAAACATTTTACAAAAATATTTTAAAGAGAAAAACTTACAAGATATGGTTATTGTAGCAACAGATGCAGGAAGCTCAAAAAAAGCATACAAATATTCAGAATATTTTGGATGTCCAATAGCGTTAATAGATAAAAGAAGAGCAGGCAATGATGATAGAGCAATTGCTACAACAGTTATTGGTGATGTTGAAAATAAGGAAGCTATCATCTTTGATGATGAAGTTGATACAGCAGGCTCTTTAATTGAAACAGCAAAAATCTTAGAGAGATTCCATGCAAAAGAGATTTATGCAGGTTGTACACATGGTGTATTATCAGCAGATGCAGTACAAAGAATTGAAGCATCTCCAATAAAAGAATTAGTTATTACAAATACAATTCCATTATCAGAAGAAAAACAAAAACAAAGTAGTAAAATAAAAGTATTAACGATAGCACCATTATTTGCAGAAGCAATTAAAAGACTAAATGAAGCAAAACCATTAGGAGAATTATTTGTACTAGAATAAATCGGGATTTTGGGGACGGACTCAAAAATCCCTCATCTTTAATTTTGAATGATTTGGCACGTCCAAAACATTCAAAAATTGAACAAAAGGGACAGATCTTATAGATTCTAAAGTTAAAGTCAGAAAAAAGAAATTTCAAAAGTATTTGAGATTTCTTTTTTGTATATGAAAGTGTATCAAACACAATTACATACAAATTTGCAAATTTACATAAAATAATGTATAATATAAACATGTTGTGAAATGCAACTAGCCATGTGATATAAAAGCAAAAAGAAAGGAAAAGTTTTGCATGAAGGAAGAAAAAAACATAGAAATACAGAATTTATATGATTTTACCAATCCGTCTAAGAAAATAGATGAATTCCAACTGGTGGAAGAGGTAAGACAGACATGCTTCAGCGTGCGTGTAGTAGGAGAAAAGGCAACAAAGCTATACTTCCAGGAAGTGAGAGGAATAGAGCCAACGCCTACTACTGTAAATGCATTGTCGAAGACTTATAAAGCCATAATAGTAATCGTAATGATTATAATGGGTGAAGATAGGAAAAATATTTCAGACCTTTTTTTCAGACAAGGTTTTGGAACAGCTGCATCAATATTAAAAGAGATGCAGATAAATTATGAAATTCCAAAGAGTGTTCGGGAATTCAGAGAAAAATTTATAAGAACATACTGTGAATAGTATGATAATGTAACTAAAAAACTAAACATGGCCGAAAAATATACCAGCGTAATGCTGGTTTTTTTCGTTGAATAGGAAAAAGCAATTTTTCCTATTCAACGAACGTTGCTTCGCTTTAACGGTTGTACACAATTTTACTAACGTAAAATTGGCGCAAGAACAATGGACGAGGACTTTAAAATGTTATAAACAGAGAAAATGCTTAAGAAAGTCCGCTATTGTTCTGGTATAGAAAGGTAAATTAAACAAAATCTTGAAATGAATGGAAATATTAGAAAAAATATGTTAAAATAGATAATGTCAAAACAAAAGTAATAAAAAGAGAAAGGAAATTAACCATGGGATTTTTTGATAAATTAAAAAATGGATTAAATAAAACAAAAAAATCATTTGATGAAAAAATCAATAATGTATTTAGCAGTTTTAGAAAAGTAGATGAGGACTTTTTAGAAGAATTAGAAGAAATTTTAATTATGTCAGATATTGGAATGGATACTTCTATAAAAATTATCAATCATTTAAGAGAAAGAATGAAAAAAGAGAAAATAGAAGATGAAGAGGATGTCAAAAAAGCATTAAGAGAAGAAATGCAAAAAATATTAGAAGTAACAGATATAAGCTTACATTTAAATACCAAACCATCAGTCATATTAGTGGTTGGTGTTAATGGTGTAGGAAAAACGACATCTATTGGAAAAATTGCTAATCGCTTAGCAAAAGATGGAAAAAAAGTAGTTGTTGCGGCAGCAGATACTTTTAGAGCAGCAGCGGTAGAACAATTAGAAATCTGGGCAAAACGCTCTGGAGCAGATATTGTAAAAAGAGAAGAGGGAGTAGACCCAGCATCTGTTGTATATGATGCGATTAAAATTACAAAGGAAAAGAATGCAGATGTTTTGATTGTTGATACTGCTGGTAGACTTCATAATAAAAAATATCTAATGGATGAGTTGAACAAAATTCAGAAAGTGATTAATAAAGAAATGAGTGAAGCAGATAAAGAGGTATTACTAGTGATTGATGGAACAACTGGACAAAATGCCATTTCACAAGTAAAAGCATTTAAAGAAGAGGCAGATATCACTGGATTGGTATTAACCAAATTAGATGGTACAGCAAAAGGTGGCGTTGTTATCGGAATTGTAGAAGAAAATAAAATACCAGTAAAATTTATTGGTGTAGGGGAACAAATTGATGACATGGAAATCTTTAATGCAGAAGAGTTTGTAAAAGCAATTATTTAGAACTTTAGGGACAGTCTTCAAAGTTCATGCAAAAGTAAAATAGTAGAAAATTATTGAAATATTCAAAATTTCAACTTTAAAGATTGTGCTTAAAGCTTTTAAAGTCGAAATTAAAAATCAAAGGAGATGTTAGAAAAAAGGAGGAATTATCTTGGAAGAAGAAAGAAAAAAAGTTGTTGAAGAAAATGAAAATCCAACAAAGCAGGATATTAACCAGGCTAAACAAGAAATTAACCAACCAGAAAAAACAAAGAAAAAGAGTAAAATAAGAATGATATTAGT
Source organism: uncultured Clostridia bacterium (assembly GCA_944388805.1). Lineage (GTDB taxonomy): Bacteria > Bacillota > Clostridia > TANB77 > CAG-508 > CAG-269. The sequence goes on from CALXKE010000019.1 coordinate 23,021, forward strand.
AATTGCATTTATTTTAATATTTGCCATTATATCATATATCCAAATAAGAGGAAGTTATTTAGAATATTTAGAATTAGGAGAAAATTATTTAAATGTATTTTATACAAATCTAATTTATCGATATGCACTGATGGCAATCAATTTTGTAATATTATTCTTTGTCATTTATATGACAAATAGAGGAATTAAGAAAGGATTAAAACCATTTTTTGATAAAGAAAAAAAGGAAATCCCCAAATTATTAAATAAGTCCATTTCATTGGTAATTTCTATTATTGTCAGTGTATTTGTTTCAAATAGGATGATGCAAAATATTATGCTAGTGATGGCAAATACATCTTTTGGAATAACAGATCCTATATTTGGTTTAGATATTGCATATTACGTATTCCAAAAACCATTAATTGAAATGTTAGTATATTATATAGTAGGAATTGTAATTGGACTAACCATTTATATGGCGGTATATTATATACTTGTATTTAATCGATATTTTGATGGCGTGGATAGAAACATGTTAAAAGACAGTTTATTTATGAAAAAATTAACAAGAAATGTTTTGTTTATTATTTTAGGAATTGCTATCATTACAATATTAGGTACGCAAAATTTAATGTTTGGAAAAATTTTAACAATTGATGATAATATAGAAATCAATGGAGCAGGAATGACAGAAGCCACTATTCGATTATGGGGATATATTATTTTTGCATTTGTTATTGTGATTTTTGCATATAGAGCGTTAAAATATTTTAAACAAGAAAATACAGCAAAAGTATTGAAAAACCTGGCAGTTATACCTATCTACTTAGTAGCATTATTTGTAGTTATGGTAGCATTTGACTTAATCTATGTGAATTCTAATGAATTAGATAGAGAAAGACCATATATTTCGCAAAATATTGAGAATACTAAAAATGCTTATGGATTAGATGTAGAAGAACAGGCAGTAGAATATTCTGGAACAGTAACAGAACAAGAATTAAATGAAAATACAAATATTGTGAATAATATACCAATTATCAGTGAAGATGCAGTACTAATCACATTAGAAAATACACAAACTAGTACAGGATATTATACATATAGAAGTGCTAATTTAGCTAAATATAAAATTGGAGATAAGGAACAAATCGTATATATATCTCCAAGAGAAATTACAAGTGCAGATAGAACTTATAGCAATAAAACCTATGAATATACACATGGATATGGAGAAATTATCACATCAGCAACAGAAAGTTCTGAAACTGGCAATATAGAATATATTCAAAAAAATGTATCAGGAAATGATGAAGTTGTTAATATAACAGAACCAAGAATCTATTTTAGTACAGATGATAGTGCTATTATTGCAACAAATACAAAAAATAAACAAGAATATGATTATACGGATGAAAATGGTAATGATGTAACATCATCATATGATGGAGAAGCAGGACTACAATTAGGCTTTTTAGACCGACTTGTTTTAGCAATGTATAAAGGAGATATCAATTTGGCATTTTCTACACAAATTACAAGTGATAGTAAAATATTAATCAATAGGAATATTATAGAAAGGGCAAAAAAAGCATTACCATATTTAATGTATGATGAGAACCCATATACAGTCATTAATGAGGAAGGAAAAATTTATTGGGTATTAGATGCTTATACAATTTCAAGTAGTTATCCATATTCACAATATACAGAAATTGAACATGAAGGTGGAACAAGAGATATTAACTATATTAGAAATTCTGTAAAAGTTATTATTGACGCCTATAATGGAACAATGGACTTCTATATAACAGATAGAACAGATCCAATTGCAATGGCATATAGAAATATATATCCTTCATTATTTAAAGACTTAGATGAAGAAATTCCAGAAGATATTGCAAAACATTTTGTATATCCAGAATTTTTATATCATGTACAAGCTGAATTATTAAAAATTTATCATAATGTAAGACCAGATGTATTATATCGTTCAGATGATTTATGGGATTTTGTGAGATATAATAACTTAAATACAACAAGGTCAACGGGGACCTATTTAGAACCATACTATATCATGGTAAAAACAGGTGATGGAGAAGAATTAGGATTAATGCAAATCTATACACAAAATGATAGACAAAATATTATTTCTTACTTAGTTGGAACAACTGATGGAGGAACAAATAAATTGAAATTATGTACATTCTCAGCAGATAGCAATATTGTAAGTCCAACACAATTAGATAAGCAGATAGAAGAAGATGAAGCGATTTCATCAGAATTAAAAACATTAGAAACAACAGGAACAAGAATAACAAAGCAAATGATTATAGTTCCAATAGGAAATACCCTATTATATGTTGAACCAATATATCAAACCATGATTAATGAATCAGAAATACCATTACTGAAAAAAGTAGTTGTTGCATCAGGAAATAAGGTAGCAATTGGAGATACGTTACAAGAAGCATTGCAAAATCTTCTTTCAAATTCTGCAGTAGATATTGAAGTAGAAAACACAGAAGATATTGAAGGATTAATTGATTCTATAATTAAAGCAAATCAAAACTTAAAAGACTCTATGAATAATAGTGATTGGAGCATGATGGGAAGTGATATTGAACGATTACAAACATTGATAGATTCTTTAGAAACAATGAAAGAAGAGGAGGCAACTAATACAGAAAATACAGAAAATGTAGAAGATGAAAATAATACAAATACGATAGATAATACCATTAATGAAAATACAGAAAATTCAGAAGATATTAATGCAACGGCAAATGAAACTGTATAATGTAAAAGTATATGATTACATGAAATACAAAAAATATTGAATAAAAAGCATATAAAAAATCCACTCTATAAATAAGGTGGATTTTTTATGTCAGGATTTTTTAATAAGATAAAAAATAAAAAGATAGATGTACTAAATAATTCTATCAATAATTTAATAGACACATTTCAAAAATCTAATATTGAAGAATGGACATATATATTTGGAAGCAAAAAAGAAATCATAAAAAGAAATTTTATAGCGGGAATATTTAGAGGAGTAGGCATAGGAATAGGGGTAACCATTATAACAGCTATTCTAGTTATTATTTTACAAAAAATTGTTACATTAAATATACCAATAATAGGAGAATATATTGCTGATATTGTTGAGATTGTACAAAGAAGCAGATAAGTTGCCGAAGGGGACGGGCCTTTTTGGCAACTTCTAGTTTTATTATATGTTAAAAAAGTTGCCAAAAAGGCCCGTCCCCTTTGGCAACTTATCTATTTTTCTAATTTATAAAATACTTTTTTACCTTTCTTTAAAATGGCATATCCTTGTGAAAAATCTTTTTCAGACAATTGATAATTTACATCAGAAATTTTTTCATCATTTAAAGAGATACCACCTTGTGTAATTAAAGTTCTAGCTTGTCCTTTAGATGGAGCAATTCCAGTTTGGATAATCGCATCTAAAATAGAAATATTTGTAGATTCTAATTTTACAGTAGGCATATTATCTAAACTACCAGTACCACTAAATAAAGCATTAGAAGCTTCTTCTGCTTTTTTGGCTTCTTCTTCGCCATGAATTAATTTGGTAATTTCATAAGCTGCTACTTTTTTAGCTTCATTTATTTTTTCATCTTTTAAATTTGCTAATTCATTAATTTGTTCAATTGGAAGAAATGTTAACATTTTTAAAACAGTTTCTACACTACTATCTTCAATATTTCTCCAATATTGATAAAATTCATAAGGAGATGTTTTATTAGGGTCTAGCCATAAAGCACCTTTTTCTGTTTTTCCCATTTTCTTACCTTCTTTTGTTGTCAAAAGCTTAAAAGTTAAACCATAAGAATCTTCCTTACCAATTTTTCGAATTAATTCAACACCACCAATGATGTTAGACCATTGGTCATTTCCGCCCATTTCAAGTTTACAGCCATACTTATTATATAAATATAAAAAGTCATAAGATTGCATTAACATATAACTCATTTCAAAAAAGGTTAAACCAGTTTCTAATCTTTGTTTGTAACATTCTGCAGCAAGCATTCTATTAACAGAGAATAAACTACCAATTTCACGAACAAAGTCAACAAATTTTAAATCTAATAACCAATCAGCATTATTGACAATAATAGCTGCATTTTCTCCTTCAAAACTAACAAATTTCTCTACTTGTTTTTTGATACATTCTACATTGTGGTTAATTTCTTCTCTTGACATCATTCTTCTCATATCTGTTTTTCCTGATGGATCACCAATCGTTGCTGTACCACCACCTACTAAGATAATAGGTTTGTGTCCACATTTTTGCATATGACTTGCTACCATTAATGAAACAAAATGACCAACATGAAGACTATCAGCAGTAGGATCAATTCCAATATAAAAAGGAACAGATTCCTTTGCAAAAAGCTCTTTAATTTCTGCTGGGTGTGTTAATTGCTCAATATATCCTCTTTCGTCTAAAATATCAAAAACATTTTTCATCAAATTCCATCCTTTCAAATAATATATGTGTATAAAATAAATATAATAAAAAACGGATAGAAGACTCCGTTTTAAAAAACTAATTTAATGTAATACCAGTATTTCCTAAATTTCCTTTTTTACCAATATTTTGAATTTCTGATTTATATGGCTTGAAATCTTCATATTCTAAAAATCTATTTAAATTTTTTACTGAAACACCAATTTGACCAGAAATGGTATCTAAAGAATGATTTAATCCATTTTCTTGTACATAATTAACAAAATTAGAAAATTCCATACCATCTTTAGCACTACATTTTGGACAAACATTACCTTGTGCTACATAAAAACTTCCACATCTACTACATCTATTAAATTCCATAACTGATTCCTCCTAAATTTTTTCTTTTGATGTTAAAATCGTACACATTGTATCACAACTTAACAAAAAAATAAAGGGGTTTTATAGGAAAAATTGACAATATATAAAATGTCTTATAAAATAGAAATAGATTTTATATGGAAGGGAGATGATATGAATTGAATACATATATAGAAAATATATCACCTAAGTTAAAGAGTTATTTTCATATTTTATCACCAGAATTCCCCAATTTCCTATTAGAGTATATTCAAACACCAGAAATGCAAAAACAAGGGACTATTAGTACATCTTGTGGAACGATTTATTCTAAAATGTTTGAGCGATTTTGGTATTCAAGTTTAGACCATAGTGTAGCAGTTGCGTTAATTATATGGAATTTTACAAAGGATAAAAAACAAACTTTATCTGGCTTATTTCATGATATCGCAACTCCTGTATTTAAACATTGTATTGATTTTATGAATGGAGACTATGCAAAACAAGAATCAACAGAAGACTTAACCAAACAAATTCTAGAAAATTCAAAAGAGATTATGGCATTATTAAATAGAGATCATATAAAAATGGAAGAAGTATGTGATTATCATATATACCCAATTGCTGATAATGATACACCTAAACTTTCAGCAGATAGATTAGAATATACATTATCAAATGGATTGGGAGCCATAAAAAAGATGTGGGATTTAAAAGAGATAAAAGAAATTTATCAAGATATTGAAATCCAACAAAATGAAGAAGGAATTTCAGAATTAGGGTTTAAACATCAAGAATTAGCAGAAAAGTTTGTTAATATAATGAGCAAATTATCATGTGAATATGTAAATAATAAAACTAAATACTCAATGCAATTTATTGCAGACATTGTAAGAAAAATGCATGAACAAAATTTAATTACAAAAAAAGATTTATACACATTAAGTGAAAAAGAAGTTATTCAAAAAATAGAAAATTGTCCAATTGGAAATCTTTCAAATTGTTTTAAAAAATGGGAATTGGCAACAAAAATTCAAGAAAGTGATGAATTGGTAAAAGATAAATATTGTGTAAATATTAAGGTAAAGCAAAGATATATTGTTCCATTGGTAGAAGAAAACAATCATTTTGTCAGAATAGATAAAATTTCTGAAAGTGCTAAAAAGGATATAGATGATTTCTTGAATTATCAACCAAAGAAATATGCATATTTAGATTTTAATTTTTAGAAGAGGAGAAAAGTAAAATGTTTGAAAACACAATAAGTATAGAAGATATATTTTCAACGAGAAATATCATTATCTATTTTGTGGTAATCAATATTATTGGTTTTTTAATTATGTTTATTGATAAGCAAAAGGCAAAAAAAGGAGCCTGGAGAATTCCAGAGAAAACCTTATTTATTATAACCGCATTAGGTGGCGGTATTGGAACTATTGCTGGAATGTATACGTTTAGGCATAAAACACAAAAATTGCAATTTGTAGTAGGATTACCATTTATAACAATTTTGGAGATAATATTAGCTATTTATTGGATATTTTTCTAATACACTTCTATAAAGCGAAGTGTATTTTTTTTATTAAATAGGGAAAACTTTTTTCTATTTAATAAAAAATAACGTTTTGGTACACATAATGAAAAAAATAAATTGAAAAAAAATAGAAAAGTGGATAATACGAAAAAGTAATGTGAACAACTCGTGAACGAAAAAATAGTATTTTCAATTATTCACAAAGTTATCCACAATATCCACAGGTGACGAAAGTGGATAAATATGACAAAAGAACAGTTTAAAAGATATACATAAAATAGAAAAATATATTTAATTGTCATCAATATGAAAAAAGAATGTAATAAAAGTATGCGAAAAATGATGAAATTCCAAGAAAAATAAGCGAAAATATAGGAAAATAATACAATATAGGGAAATAAAAATATAGAATTGAAATAAATCTGTCATGAGAATGTCATTAGAAAAAAGTGGAAAAATAAAAGAATTTGTAGAATATTAGAAAAACATAACTGTGGATAAAATTAGAATATGTGGATAAATTTAGGAAATAAGAAAAAATTACTTTTACTTTGCTGATGTAGCATGTTTTTTTAGTAAAGAACAAAATGTCATTTTTTAGAATATACTATATAAATAAGAAGAGATTTGTTGAAAGGTGAAAGATTGAAAAATAAATGCTTTTTTCAATCGGTTTTGCATTCTAAGAAAGGAATGATAAAGATAATGATAGATAAAATAAAAAGTATCATAAAGAAAAAATGGAATAGAGAGATAGATGAAAAAGATATTGAATTAGAAGAATTAAAGAAACTTCAAAAGGAAGGGGCTATGATTGTAGATGTGAGAAGTCCACAAGAATATAGAGAAGGACATATTGATGGAGCCATATCTATTCCTGAATATGAAATAAAAAAAGAAATAGAAAATAGGATACCAGATAAAAACAAAAATATTGTTGTATATTGTAGTTCAGGGGGAAGAAGCAAAAAAGCACAAAAACAATTAAAAAAGTTAGGGTATAACCAAGTATATAATTTATATAATGGTCTCATAAACTATTGAGATTTTTGCTAAATTATGTTAAAATGAACAGGAATGAATAGGGACGTGTCAAATCGTTTCAAAATGAAACAAAAGGGACATACCCAGAATTTAAAAGTATTGAATAATATATAGGGTGTGTCCCTTTTGGACAATTTTTGTCCATTTTGGCACGTCCCCAAAAGACCAATGGAGGAAAAATGGATAACAGACAAGCACATATTAGAAATTTTAGTATTATTGCACATATAGACCATGGAAAATCAACACTAGCAGATAGATTAATCGAAATGACAGGTGTATTATCAAAAAGAGAAATGGAAAGCCAAGTGTTAGATAATATGGAAATTGAAAAAGAAAGAGGTATTACGATAAAGTCACAAGCCGTTAGAATGATTTATAAAGCAAAAGATGGACAAGAATATACCTTTAATTTAATAGATACACCAGGACATGTCGATTTTAATTATGAAGTTTCTAGAAGTTTAGCGGCATGTGATGGTGCTATTTTAGTGGTTGATAGTAGTCAAGGCGTGGAAGCACAAACATTAGCAAATGTCTATTTAGCAATTGACAATAATCTAGAAATTTTACCGGTATTAAATAAAATTGATTTACCAAATGCCAGAGTGGATGAAGTTAAACAAGAAATAGAAGATATTATCGGGATACCTGCAGAAGATGCACCATGTATTTCGGCAAAAACAGGACTAAATGTAGAAGAGGTATTGGAGAGAATTGTAACAGACTTGCCAGCACCAAAAGGTGATGAAAATGCCAAAACAAAATGTTTAATCTTTGATTCGTATTATGATAACTATAAAGGTGCAGTAGCCTATGTAAGAGTAATGGATGGAAAAGTAAAAGTAGGAGATGAAATCAAACTAATGGCAACGGATAAAACATTTACAGTTGCAGAAGTAGGATATTTCATTCCAGGCTCTTATATGCCTACATCAGAAATTAAGGCAGGTGAAGTAGGATATATTGCTGCAAGTATCAAAAGTTTATCAGAAATTCATGTAGGAGATACGATTACTTTAAAAGACAATCCTGCAGATGAACCATTAAAAGGATATAAAAAAGTAACACCTATGGTATATTGCGGATTATATCCAGTAGATGGAAGCCAATATGAAGATTTAAAAGAAGCTTTGGAAAAGCTACAATTAAATGATGCAGCTTTAGAATTTGAACAAGAAACATCTGCTGCATTAGGATTTGGATTTCGTTGTGGATTTTTAGGATTATTACATTTAGAAATTATTGAAGAAAGAATTGATAGAGAATTTGACTTGGGATTAATTACAACAGCACCATCTGTTATATATAAAGTACATAAAACAACAGGTGAAGTCATTGAATTATATAATCCAGAAGATTTACCAACACCACAAGAAATATCTTATATAGAAGAACCTTATGTAACTGCTAATATCTTAACACCGAAAGAATATGTAGGAAATATCATGGAATTGTGTCAAAGAAGAAGAGGCATTTATATAGATATGAAATATTTAGATGAAAATAGAGTGACATTAATCTATGAAATGCCACTAAATGAAATCATCTACGATTTCTTTGACAATTTAAAATCAAAAACGAAAGGATATGCTTCTTTAGACTATGAATTTAAAGAATATAGAAAATCAGATTTAGTAAAATTAGATATCTATATCAATGGAGAACCAGTAGATGCTTTAAGCTTTATTGTTCATAAAGATAGTGCTTATGATAGAGGAAAGAAAATGGTAGAAAAACTAAAAACGGTTATTCCTAGAAAACTATTCAAAATTCCGATTCAAGCAGCTATTGGAGGAAAAATTATTGCAAGAGAAACTATATCTGCTATGAGGAAAGATGTTTTAGCAAAATGTTATGGTGGTGATATTACCAGAAAGAAGAAATTGCTAGAAAAACAAAAAAGAGGTAAAAAGAAAATGCGTGAAATTGGAAATGTAGAAATACCACAAGAAGCATTTTTAAGTGTATTGAAATTGGATGATGATAATTAAGCTATGCTTTTATAAAGAAAAGGATTTATAGAAGGGAAATTGTAAAGATGAAAGAGAAGAAAAAATATAGTTCAAAAAATGAAAAAACAAAAAAGCAAGAAGTAAAAAAATCAAAAGAACAAGAAAGTTATGACGACCAAGTGGAAGGAAGAAATGCGGTTATAGAATTATTGGAAAGTGGCAAAGACATCAATAAAATATTTATAGCTAAAGGTGAAAGACATGGTTCTATTAATAAAATCATTAGCATGGCAAAAGAAAGAAAGGTTATTCTTGTAGAAAAAGATAAAAGACAAATGGAACAAATGGCACAAAATCAAAATTATCAAGGCGTTATTGCTATTGTGCCACCATTTGAATATTGTGAGATAGAAGATATTTTGGATAAAGCAAAAGAAATGAATGAAGATCCATTTGTATTGATATTAGATGGAATAGAAGATCCGCACAATCTAGGATCAATTATAAGAACGGCGGAAACAGCAGGCGTACATGGAATTATCATTCCAAAACGAAGAGCAGCTACAGTAAATAGCACAGTAGGTAAAGTATCAGCAGGGGCAGTTCAATATATGAAGATTGCTAGAGTAACCAATATAACAGATTCTATTGAAAAACTAAAAGAATATGGCTTATGGATCTGTGGTACAGATATCAGTACAGATACGTATTATTATAATCAAGATCTAACAGGACCGTTAGGAATTGTGATAGGAAATGAAGGAACAGGAATGAGCGATAGGGTTAAAAAAAGTTGTGACTTTTTAGTAAAGATACCAATGAAAGGAAAAGTGACATCTTTAAATGCATCTGTTTCAGCGGGAATTGTTATATATGAAGCAATGAAACAAAGGATGAAGTAATGTGGTAAAGGAGAGAAAAACATATGATGCCAAGAAAAAAAAGAAGAGCGATACTAATATCAGTAATATTGTTGATTATAATAATTATAGTAGCTATCTGTATAGGATTGTATATTACAACAGATATGTTTAAACCAAACAGTATACTTTTTGAAAAATATGCAAGACAGTTATTAGATAATGTAGATGATATTTTTAATGAAGAACATATGTCTGAAATGGAAGAAATTTTGAATAATAATAAATTGACTTCTAATACAACTGCAACAGTAAGCTACAATGAAAATGGAGAAACTTCTAATCCAATCAATAACATTCAATTGAATATATCAGGTGAAGAAGAAAGAACAACGGAATATAATTATAAAGATATAACTGTAACACAAAATGAAGAAACACTAGCAGGTGTTGAATATATTGAAGATGGAAATATTGCTGGCGTGAGATTAAATGGAATTAGACAATATTTGTCTACGAATATAGACAATAGTGATGAAAACGAAATATATAGCTTATATGAATTGATTCATACTGATATACTAGGGTTAGTGGGTTTAAATTCAGATGAATGGAATACTTTAAAAGAAAAGTATATAGGAATTATATTAGAAGATATTGCAAATGCAACTTTTTCAAAAAAAACAGGAATGTTAGTGGAGATTAATGAAGTACAATATAATACAAATGTATATAGTATAACAATTACAAAAGAACAATTTAATAACATTTATATAAAAGTATTAGAAGAATTAGAGAAAGATGAAATGATTTTATCTAAATTAGAAACTATAGATAACAAACTTAATGAATATGATAATTTTATGCAGAATGGAGAAACATCTAATTTTAAACAAGAATTTATAAATCAATTAGATAACACAATACAAAAAATACAAAATTTTAATATAGGAAATAATGAAAGAACGATTAGTGTGTTTGAATCAAATGGCGTAGCGATTAGTTTAGCTATTGATACAGAAGAGAATTTTGCAGGAATAGATGTTATTAATGGAGAGGGTAGTAATTTTATAAACATATTAGGAAATAAAAAAATAGAAGAAGGAGAAGAAGAAAATAGTTTCGATTTTAAAATCGAAAAAATGGCGGCAATAAATGATGAAACAATTACAGTTCAATTTAACACAGTAGAGAATGGAGAAAAAATAACCAATGAATGTAGTATTAGTAGAAAAATGGATAATTCTGAAATAAACAGTAATGTTAATTTTGTTAGAAATGTAGAACAGAATACTTTAGAAATTGATTTTAAAACGATTACGAATATGGTTAATAGTTTTGAAGAAAAAGAAGAACTAGTGGAAAATGAAAATAATATTGTCATAGAAAAATTGAATGATGAGCAAAAAGAGAATGTAAGAAATAATATAGAAGAAAATATAGCAAATCAAATAAATAATTTTTTACAAGTTGTATCTTTAGAAGATATTAATCAATTGTTGATAAATGTAAATTTAAAAGAAAAAGAATTAGATGATATATCAGGAGAAGGAAATGTTACAGAGTTAGAGAAAAACAGATTTAATTCAATTTTTGAACTTTATGAAGGGGAACATATTACAAAAGAGAGAGTGGAAGAATTAATCAATATTGCAAAAGAAGATTTAGGAGATGTTAGAATTTCAAATTATAGAGAACAAGGCAATGAAAAAATTCCATTGGAATATAGGTTGGTAATAGAAAGAGGTACAGAAAATACAGATTTGGCAGAAAGTGTTATACAATATATAGAAGAAAAGTATAATGAAGAATTTTCTGTTAGATTAGAATATGATGAAACAACTGGCTTAGTAAATAGTATTTATATTACAGTTATGGAAAATTAAAAAGCAAAAAAGTACTAAAAGAAATAAACAATCTTTTAGTATTTTTTTGTTGAATAGGAAAAATGGCTTTTTCCTATTCAACAAAAAAACAACGTTGCACAGAAAAATTGCTACGCAATTTTTCGCGTCGACAAATCTTTACGCTTCTTCGAGAACTTAAATACATGTAGTTAAATTAGAAAAGTAGAGAAAAGTTCTCGCGAAGCGAGATTTGTCCTATAAAAAACCAATAAAAGAATTTGCTTTTTGCTAGAAAAATAAAGCAAAAAAACACATAGAAAAATTTACTAATAAAAAAAATCAAAAAAAATTTAAAAAAGTGTTGACAAAGATAAATGGGTGGTGTATAATAAAATTCGTTCTGAGAGAGAACGAAGAAAAGTACATTGAAAAGTAAACAATAAAATCCTTTAGAGAATAAACTGAAGCGGAAAATATTTCGAAAGAAATAGAGTACCGAACAAGTAAATTTTTTAAAAGTTTTTTAGCCAAAAAAGAAAGAAGTTTAAAGAGCTTGAAAAAACACTTTAGTTTGATTTATAAAAATCAGAAATGATTTGAGATAAATTATAAGTAAGGTTCGGAAGAAACGAGTAGTGCAAGGAAGATGAGGAAAAATTTATGAGATAGTACCTAAATGTACATCGAATAAATTTTGACGAAATCTGACACAGCAATACGAAGTTTATTGCGGACTGAAAAACAAGAGAGTTTGATCCTGGCTCAGGATAAACGCTGGCGGCGCACATAAGACATGCAAGTCGAACGGACTTAACCATTAGTTTACTATTGGAGCGGTTAGTGGCGGACTGGTGAGTAACACGTAAGCAACCTGCCTGTTAGAGGGGAACAACAGTTAGAAATGACTGCTAATACCGCATATGCCATAGTGAAGGCATCTTCACAGTGGGAAAGGAGCAATCCGCTAACAGATGGGCTTGCGTCTGATTAGCTAGTTGGTGGGGTAACGGCTTACCAAGGCAACGATCAGTAGCCGGACTGAGAGGTTGAACGGCCACATTGGGACTGAGATACGGCCCAGACTCCTAC
>CALXKE010000020.1 GCA_944388805.1 uncultured Clostridia bacterium
TATTTCTATTTTTTCTGTGTTTTGTGTAAATGTATTTGTAATTGTTGTTCCTTCTATTGTTTTGATATATGATTCTAAACTTCCTTCATTCTCACTTTCGTCTACTGTATAAGTAATTTTTTGCCCATTTTCATCATATACTGCTACATCTTCTATGGTTGTTTGCCATACTTCTGCTGTACTACTAATACCTTGGATTGGTGATTGTGGTTGTGCTTGTAGAGCTGCTTTTTCTTCTTCACTTAATTCATTTGCTTCTGTTAATATGGCTTCTTTCACAATAGCGTTTCCATCTTTTAGGGTAACTTTAATAGAGGTTGGTCTTTTTCCTGCTTGATTTCCATTATCTTCCCATACCTTTGTTACTTCTATATCTTGTTTATTATATGCATAATAATATGTTACTACTGTTTCTTCTGCATCTAATGTTCCACTTGTATTTCCACTATTTCTTAAAACTACATAATCTTCTATTTCTGCTGGTTCTGTAGTATAGCTATCTCCTATTTTATATTTTACTTGTTCACTATCTTTTTCATAGGTTGTCATTTCATCCTGCTCTTTTAAAATTCTATTATCTTCATCTATGTCTGGTGTCTCATCTTCTTCTAAGTATTTTACAATGATTTTTGCATCTTTTACGACTAGCCCTGCATTAACGTTATTCTCTAATATTTCTGGACTTGCTATACTATTTAAGTTCGTAATGAGATAACTTTGTTTTTTTCCACTTTCTCCTTCTTCAAATTTACTATTAATTTCTTTATTTGTTCCTACATTTGCTGTTGTTAATTTATACTGATTATCTGTCGTAATTTCTACTATATATTCTCCCATTGGTAAGTTTGAGAATATATATCCTCCATTGCTATCTGTTAATTGATTTGGTATTTCGTTTCCATTTGTATCTGTTGCTTTACTCCCATCTGCTTTTTTTAGCTCTACTTCTATTCTATTTGCATAACTTTCATTGTCATCTTTTATGCCATTTTCATTCGTATCATACCATATCATTCCACTGATTTGTCTTTTTACAACTTTTGTTTCTACTGTTCCTGTTGTAATCACTTCTGTATCTTTACTTGTTTGCGCTGTTACTGTATTTGCATACATATCTCCTGCTCTATTATTGTTTGTCTTTATTGTGATTTCCATTTCTATTTTTGTACTTGGTGCTATTTCTCCTTTTAATGCCAATACGGTTACTGCTTCATTGATTTCTTCTCCTATTTCTTTTTCTTCCCAAATTCCTCCTTCTTCTATTGTCTCTCCTATATTTTCATCCTTTGGTGTTATCTTTCTTGCCTCTATATCTGTTGTTGTATATAAAGTTAAATTGTCTGTTGATATTTCTCCATCTGCTCCTGTTTGTGTTACTTTTACATTTTCTAGTGTATAGGTTCCATTATATGCACTTCCTCTTCCATCTCCATTATATGGCAAAATGTCTAATAACTGAAATTCTGGTGTACTTGTTGCTGTTTTATTTTCGTATGTAACTTTATATTTTATTTCTCCATTATTCTCAATAATTTGTGTATCTGTTTCTTGATAAATTCTATGACTTGCCAAATTCACTACCTTTATCTCATTTGTTGCCGTTCTATATTCTAAAGAAGTTAATCCTATTTTTTCTCTATCTGGTTCAATTACTACTGTATTTGTTAGTGTTGTTTCATTGATACTTTGTGGATTGATTTGTGCTTTAAAAATTAATGGTTCAATGGTTTCTCCTACATTGCAATTGTATTTTTCAAATACCAAAGTTGTACTTCCATCTTCATTTGTAATAGTTTCTATTGGTTCTCCATAATTACTACTTCCAGGTACATAGATTAATCCTTTTGACAATGTATCTTTTATGGTTATGGTTGCTCCTGTCACTCCTGCTGGATTATCTTCATCTAACTCTTCCAACTTAGGCTCTACTTTAAAGGTTACGATATCTTCATTTTTTGATAAGTCATAACTTTGTTTTTCTTCTCCTGTTTCTTCACCAATCGCTTTAATAGATATTCTGCTTTCTGCTCCTGCTACTAGAAGAGAATTTCCGCCAGAAGAAGCTTGGTGTGTTCCTGGTATAACCTCTCCATTTTCATCATATTCTATATTTTTATATGCAGTATTATGTCTTGAAAACGCTGCTTCAGGATATATAGCATCTGGGTTTGTAATAGTTTGTGTTGTCAAATCTAATGTTTCTGTATAAAAATCTGTATCATGCATAATTCCATAAGTTTTTCCTATCTCTGCTGTATCTTTAATTTTCATTCTTATAAATATAGCAGTTCCTCTTGTTATACTGGTTTCTATATTCGCTTCTATATATATCCCTGTACAAATATATCCATCAGGTATATCTTCTAAAGTACTATATATATTAAAATCCTCTATATTTGCATTATTTCTCTCTTCTTGGCTTATCCAATTAGCTCCATCTTTTTTGGTTAAATAATATATATTATATTCTACAACTTTTCCTCGATAAATCTTAAAAGGACTTCCATCTGTTTGTAAAATTGGTTCTAATCCATCTCCATCAAATTTGATTAATTCATTTACACTTTTGATTTCTGTACCGATATCATTACTGGTATTGTTATCAAATCCTGTTCTTGCTTGAAATGCTTGTCCTTGTGATTTTCTTCCTACAGCATAATATCCTGCCCCACTATCATGATTCATATACCATATTGCATCATCATCATATAATAAAATTGCTCTACCATATGAAGCTGGTTTTATGTAATAATGTTGTTGTTTATTTCTATCGTCTTCAGATTGCTTTTGTTCTGTCACTATTTCACCTGAATTTGTCATAATTTGCATATTAGCATCTTCAACTGTTAAATAATATGTTTTATTATTATCACTTGTTATTTCATTATCTGGAACAAATACTTGGAAATATCCCGCACTAAAACATCCCACATTATCTTGATATACAATGGTTGGATTAGTTGTACTATACCAATAATTATATATTGGAAATATACCATCAAATGCATAATTATTAATGGTTGTTTTTATGATGTTTCCTTCTTGCTCCATATATATATTTCCAGAATCATATATACTTCTAATTCTTTCATCTAGTGCCATTCCATATGGTGCATATCCTGTTGACCATGGTGAATTTGTACCAAAATACATATTTCTGTCTGGTATATTTCCATATGCTGGATTTTCACTAGGATTTCCTATATTTATTTTATAATTCCATAATTGTGGCATGGCTTGTTCTGTAATATCTGTTGTTACCTGTTTTCCATCTATTGTTTCTACCATTTCTAGTTTCATATTAATATCAAATGTGATATCTCCGTTTGGCGCTTCTATTCCCTTTAGTCCTTTTTCTTCATTATCACCATATAACTGAAGGATAACTCCATATCCATACATTCTTCCTGTTACTTCACCTTTTCCATCTCCAAAATCCACATTGGTTTTTGTTGTGCAATAACTATTGTCAGCAATTTTTATATTATACCCACCTTTTGCTGAAACTCTTATTGTTCCCAAATTATCTTGTATTTCTATTGCTTCATATTCTTCATTTTCTTTGTTGCTTTCATTTCCTTGCATCCATAATTTAAAGTTTGGATTAATTTCTGTGTTATTTCCTGCTCCTAATACTTGTAATACTACAGATAATGTCTGTTTTCCTGGTACAGTAATACCAGTTTCTGGCATTTGATATTGTGCAGAAAAAGTCAATCCATCTTCACTCACTGTTCCCGTTTCTTTTGCCCATGTCATATCATCCAATGACCATTTTACCAATCCTGCATATTCTTCTGGTAGACTAGCCTCTATGTTAATGATTCCTCCTCTAAATTGGCTGTATTGATTTGCTTCTTCACTTCCATGTCCTGTGTTGTTAATTTCCATATTTGCTTCTATTTCCCAGGTTATTTTGTCAAATGAGCGTACAACATCATTTTCTGGAGAAGAATCATTTCCAGGTTCATCATCTGCATCAAAAGGTGCTGTTCCTGTTGTTCGACCAGCAACACTTGCTGATGTAATAATAGCTGCATCATCACTTAATAAAGCTGAGCCATCAGCATAAACTTGAACTTTCCCATTTTCTTCTGCATTTTGTATCTCTCCACTAAATGCTTGTATGACATTTTTCCTGATTTGTTGATTAGTTGCTATCAAAGTTGCAAGCACTACTAATACAAGCACTAACATGATTGCTAGTAGCTTTTTATTTTTTATAACACTTTGTATGTTTTTTCCTCTCTTATTATCTTTTGGGTTCTGACGTCTTATTGTTGTTTCATTTTTTCTTACTGTTTCTTCTCTTTTTCTCATTCGCACTCTCTCCCTATTTATATAATATTCTACTTTATTATAAAATATTTATTTTTAATGTAAATAGGAGGTTATTTCCAGTTATTTTTCTAAGCATTTTTTGTATTACGGGTGCATCTTTTTTGTATGCTGATAGCTTTTATTACATTTTTATTAAATTTTTGTCACATTTTGCTGTTTTTTGTCATCTTTCTTTTTCTGTTGCTCTCTTTTGCCTATTTCCCTAGTTTTTTTCGTTTTTGTCGACGCAAAAAATTGCATAGCAATTTTTCTGTGCAATAAAAAAACTGAAATAGAATTTTTTTGATTCTTCATGTTCATTTAACATGAATTCAAACTTTCTTTCTATTTCAGCTTTTATTTTTAACTTTTACTATTTCATCAACTACATATTTTACTATCTATATATTCTTCTACAAGTTGTACATATTTCTGAATACACATAAATTGTCAAAAAGGGAAAAATGAGTCCGTCCCCAAAATCCCTTTAGTTTTCTATCTCTGAAAAATATTCATTGATTCTATTGATTAGTTCTTGTTTGGTTTCTTCCATTGTCATTCCTTCTACTTGTGCACCTGCTAATGTGATGTGGCCTCCACCACCTAGTTTTTCTAGAATAACTTGTACATTGATATCTCCTATGGATCTTCCACTGATACAAATCTTGTTTCCTGCTTTTCCCATAACAAATGACGCGGTTATATCACTAATCGTCAATAGCTCATCTGCTGCTTTTGCACATATTAAACTTGCTTCTTTATCTTTCTTTTCATATGCTGCAATGGCAATGGTATCATTGACAATTTCTGCTTTTTTGACTATTGTCGCAATTTTATTAAAGGTTTCTAGATTACTTTGGAACCATTTCTTTACTCTGATAATGTTGACACCACATCTACGCAAATATGCTGCAGCTTCAAATGTTCTGACACCTGTCTTAAATGTAAAGTTTTTTGTATCCATCATAATTCCGGCATATAAACTTTCTGCTTCAATGGTTTTTAAATCTACTCTTACTTCTGCATATTGTAATAATTCTGTTACTAATTCTGCTGCAGATGAAGCATATACTTCTTGGAAAGTTAATGTTGCATTTTCTATATAATCTGTACTTCTTCTATGATGGTCTATAATCACAATTTTATCTGTTCTTTTTAACAATTCTGGTGCTTCTACATAGGTTGTTTTATGTGTGTCTACAATAACCACTAATGTTTCTTTATCCATATTTTCTTCTGCTACTTCTTTTGTGATTAATATATCTTCATATTCTGGCTCTTTTGCTAAATCTGCTTTAAAGCTTTGCAATGTATTTGTTTCCGTACTATCAATAATATAAGCTTTTTTATCTAAGCTTTTTGCTAATCGATAAATTCCCATACTAGACCCCATAGAGTCTATATCTGGATTTGTATGCCCCATTATCATAACTTTGCTTGCATCTTTGATTAAATTTTCTAATGCATGGGCTACTACTCTTGCCTTTACTTTTGTTCTTTTTTCTACTTCTTGCGCCCTTCCTCCATAGAATTTATAGATTTCATTTTCTCTAATAACGGCTTGGTCTCCACCACGTCCTAAGACAACATCCATTGCTGCTTGTGCTGATTTATATTTTTCTTTATCTGTATTTCCATCATTGGATATGGCAATACTTAATGTAATTTGTACATTTTCCTTTGTTTCAATATCTTTGACTTTATCTAAAATGCTAAATTTATCTTCTTTTACTTTTTCAAAATATCTTTGTTCAAATAAATATACATATCTATCTCTGTCAGATTTTATTAATACACCATTACTTTTATCTGTCCATTCATAAATACATTTATCAATTTCTGCTGTCACCTGTGGCTTTTCTTCACTTTCTAATTGTTGCATCGTTTCTTCATAATTATCTATCATGATAATGGTGACACAAGATTTTGAATCTTTATATTCTTCTTTTAATTTCACAATTTCTGTTTCGTCTATGAAATATAGCATCATCATATATTTATCTACATGTTTTTTATCATATTTCTTAGAATGAACGAATTTACCTAATACTTCATAATTTTTATTATTTAATTCTATATGTTTTGAAAATTCTTTTTCTTTTGAATCATCTTTTTCTGTTTCTTTTATATCTAGTTTAATATCCTCTATTAAGTTATTTAAATACTGATTGATATCAACTTCTTCAAATTCAGATATAAATTTTGCACTTCTCCATATCACATTTCCATTTGATTCCATAATGATTAATGGAAACGGAGAATTGATTAAACTACTTTTTGCTGCAGTATCTACTGATAATGTTAAGTCCTGTAATGTTTCTGATATCTCACTTTTTCTTCTATTATTAGCATAATATGAATATGCAACAACTGCCATAAAGATTAATATGGCTGGTATAATCATAATTACATTTTCTATACAAACAATGACTAATAATATAAAAATGATTGCTAAATATATTTTTGTTTTTGATAATAATTTATCAAAAACTTTTCTATTTGTATTTTGCATAAATATATTTCTCCTTATAGTTACTCTATTATATTTTACTTGGAAATGGCTATTTTGTCAAGTTGCCAAGGGGGACGTGCCTTTTTGGCAACTTTATTGTTACAGTTCAGACAACTGCTGGGGAGTCAATATATAATATAAATAAATGAACCAAATTTAGCTTATACAAATTTGTGAATGATTTTATATTATATATCGACTCCCCAGCAGTTACTCTGAACTGTAACTACATTTTATGTATCGTAAATCTCTTGTCTTGAAATTTGCTTGCCAAATATCTAAGATTTATAATATAATATGATTGTATAATTATTATAAAAACAAATCTTATCAAATAAAAAAATAATCTATTAGGAGGAAACAAAATGCGTCAAACTGCCTTACTAAAAAATGATATAGAAGTATTAGATACATTAAATGATCCATCAGTTGAAAATATCAATATCGTTATTCAAATGCTAGATTCTGGAAAAGCTATCAGACAACTTTGGACTCATTTGAATGAGAAATTTAAAACCAATCCAGAAATTCAAATTGCTTATATAAAACATATTCATAACAATTCTTTTAATAGCATTCGAGAACTTCTAGAAACAGAGGGTGGTCTTTCAACAGAAACCTTTTTTGCACTTTTGAAAGAACATAATCCTAAATTTTTTGAACATTGTGTCAAAATGAACAAAATGCCTATGGATATAAAAATAGAATCCATAGTAGAAAATCCAAAATTTGCTCAATATCTTACCATGGAAGATCCTATTAAAGAAATTATCGATATGCAACCAGAAGCTGCTGCCTATTTATCTTCTAGAATTCCCCATACTATAGAGGTATTGGGTGAAAATGGAATTGACAAGACTTCTTTCTGGAAAAATGATGGACAACCTATACAACATTTTGCGTTAGCAAATGGATTAGAACTAACAGGTAGAAATGATTATATTAAACTCGTTCATGCTTATCTTCAAGAAAACACTTCTATACCTGAGTTTTGTAATCGATATATGATTGATGATACTAGCGCTTTTGCCAAAGTTTTGTCCAGAGTTCAAAAGGAGGATTCTTCTTTAGATGAGCAAATTACGGAAGTGAAATCTTCTGCTCAAAAAAGATATGTTTCTTCTATGCAAAATTTAATTGCAAACATTGTGTCTGGAAAAGCCCGCATAAAAGAATCCATAGAAAAATTCCCTACGATTAATGCTTATCATTTTTTAGATGCAAAAAGTTTCATAGATGAAACTACATATAATCAACTTTTAAGTCAGATAGCTTTGGAAATGGGCTTGTATAAATCTCGTGATTCTAAAAGAGTTCCAGATAAATATGGTGTTGAATTTCCACTGATAGGAAATTTAACGATTGAAACATTAATACAATGGTTTTCTTATGCAGATAGTACAAATCCAGGAAAAGATGTTGGTATAGGATTTAAAAAGATGAATGGTATTTGTAGATTTAACTCTGAAATAAAGAATCATTCAGGGCTTGCTACTTTAAAATTAGAAACTCTTACCTCTTCTTTTGAGCAAAAAATCAATCCAGATATCCTTTTAAATAATACTTCTTTTGTAGACAAAACTAATCAGGTTGTAAAACCTTCTGAAGAAAATATCCAAGACGCCATTGCCTATTTGAATGCAACAGATCGATATTTATGCCAAAAAAATGCAAAATGTGTACTAAGAGCAATTATTCAAGGTACTTTAACAAAGGATGATATTTTGCAAGCAGAAAATGAAAAGGCAATGAAGACTGCACAAAAAGAAGCAGCTTTTCAGGCTAGATTAGAAAAAGTAAAAAATGCTAATACAATAGATAATTATATTAGTGATATTTCTGCCTCAATGACAGAAAAAAATGTCACTCCAACATCTCCTACAGGTGAACTTGAAGCTTTCTATCAAGATGTTGCAGAAAATGATAATTTGTATACAACAAAAGAAGCAGGAAAATCCACTTTACATGCGAATCCACAAATAATACATGATACCACTTTGAGGGAAGATTCAAACGAAACTTTAAAAGAAAATGAAGATGATGATGGTTACCCTGATTTATAGAAAGGAATGATTTTACATGGTAAGTACTCAATATGCTTGTGCGTATAAAGAAGTAATTGAATTATTAAAATATATGCCACTTGAGGATGTAAAAAAAATCCCAGCGAAAAAAATTCTTTATTTTTTGCATAATATGGATAAAAATTATAATTATATCATTGATAAAACCAAAACGTTTGAAGAACAAGAAAAATCAGAAATAACAAAGGCTATATTTGCTATTTTATTTAGAGATTACTGGGCTACCCCTACTCAAAAAGAAAAAATTATTCAAAAAGAAAATTATGATTTATCAAAACTGGAAGCAGAGAAAAGAGAAATATATAATCCTGATACTATTTTTAAAACGAAAAAGATACAGGATAAATCAGAAAAAGAAACCTCAATCATATCAGGTGCAAAACCTATACAGTACCAACCAGAGAGCTTTTGGCACAAGATTTTAAATTTGATTAGACATTTTTTTAAGAAGTTTTAAGGCATTGAAACGTTGGGGACGTGCTAAATCGTTCCAAAATGAAACAAAAGGGACAGACCTAAAAAAATAAATAGTATAAATTAAATAACATGACATATCTTATTCTTTTATTAATGATATGTCATGTTATTATTTTTATGCAACACAAATTAAAATTTAAAGGTCTGTCCCTTTTGTTTCATTTTGGAACGATTTAGCACGTCCCCAACGTTTCATCTGCCACTTGTTCTAATTCTTTTTCTGTATTAATATGAATATCTTGATATTTTTTCATTCCTGTACCTGCTGGAATTAATTTACCAATGATAACATTTTCTTTTAGTCCTACTAAGTCATCTGTTTTACCTTTAACAGCTGCATCTGTAAGAACTCTTGTTGTTTCTTGGAATGATGCTGCTGATAAGAAGCTATCTGTTGCAAGAGCTGCTTTTGTAATACCAAGTAATACTCTTTTTCCTGTTGCAGGTCTCTTTCCTTCTGCTATTGCTTCATTGTTTTTATCCTCAAATTCATACATATCGATTAATGAACCTGGGAACATATCTGTATCAGCATTATCTTCTACTCTTACTTTTTTAAGCATTTGTCTACCAATTACTTCGATATGTTTATCATTAATATCAACACCTTGATTTCTATATACTTTTTGTACTTCAGAAATCAAATATTCATATACACCTTCTGGTCCTTTCAATGTTAAGATTTCAGATGGGTTAATTGAACCTTCAATTAATGGTTCTCCTACTTCTACCATGTCTCCATCTTTTACTTTCATTTTTGAACCAAATGGAATTGTATAAGATTTTGAATTATCTTTACCAGTAACAATAACTTCTTTCTTTTTCTTTGTTTCCTTGATTTTTACTTTACCATCAATTTCTGAAATGATTGCAAGTCCCTTTGGTTTTCTAGCTTCAAATAGCTCTTCAACCCTTGGAAGACCTTGTGTAATATCTGCTACACCAGCAACACCACCAGAGTGAATAGTTCTCATTGTAAGCTGTGTACCTGGTTCACCGATTGATTGTGCTGCAATGATACCAATTGCTTCACCTATTGATACTAAGTCTCTTCTTGCTAATCCCATACCATAACATTTTTGACATACACCATGTTTTGAACGACATCCAAGAACAGAACGTACTTTTAATCTTTCAATTCCTGCTGCTACAATTTCATCAGCAATTTTTTCTGTAATCATGGTATTTGTATCAACAATTAGTTCTTTTGTTTCTGGGTTATATACATCTTCTACAACAAATCTTCCTAATAGTCTTTCTTGCATTTTTTCAATGACTTGTTGTCCATCTTTAATGTCATAAACAATGATTCCATCATCTGTACCACAATCATGTTCTCTTACGATAATGTCTTGTGATACATCAACTAATCTTCTTGTTAAATATCCAGAGTCAGCTGTTCTTAAAGCTGTATCTGAAAGTCCTTTTCTAGCACCATGTGCTGAAATGAAGTACTCTAAAGCATCTAGTCCTTCTGCAAATGATGATTTAATTGGTATTTCAACTGCTTTACCTGTTGTACTTGCCATCAATCCACGCATACCAGCAATTTGTCTTAACTGGCTCATGTTACCTCTGGCTCCAGATTTAACCATCATATAGATTGGGTTTAATTCATCGAAGTTTTCTTCCATGGCATCACTAACTTTGTTTGTTGTATCTTCCCATACTTTGATAACTTCTGAATAACGTTCATCGTTTGTAATTAAACCTCTTGCATATTGTTTTCTAATATTTTCAATTTTGCTATCTGCTTCTTGCAATAATCCTTTTTTCGCTTCTGGTACTTGTACATCACTCATTGAGAATGTAATACCAGCTAAGGTTGAATATTTAAATCCTAATGCTTTGATATAATCGATTACTTCTGCTGATTCTGTTAATCCATGTGTTCTGATAACTCTTTCAATGATATTTCCCATTGATTTTTTCATAACTGGGAAACTAATTTCATATTGGAATGGATCTTCTTTTCTATCAATAAATCCTAAATCTTGTGGAATTCCTTGATTGAAGATAATTCTTCCAACACTTGTTTCCACTTTCTTTGTTTTGATTTCTCCATCTATTTCTTTAGAAATTCTAACAAAGATTTTTGCGTGAATACCAACATCATGATTTTCAAATGCCATTAAAGCTTCATCTGGGTCTTTATAATAAGTTCCTTCACCTTTTTCTCCATCTAATACCATTGTTAAATAGTAACTTCCCAAAATCATATCTAGTCTTGGTACAGCTACTGGTTTACCATCTTGTGGTTTTAACAAGTTATTTGTTGAAAGCATTAAATATCTAGATTCTGCTTGTGCTTCTGGTGATAATGGTAAATGTACAGCCATTTGGTCACCGTCAAAGTCAGCGTTAAATGCTTCACAAACTAATGGGTGAAGTTTGATTGCTCTACCTTCTACCAATACTGGTTCGAAACTTTGAATACCTAATCTATGTAGTGTAGGCGCACGGTTTAGCATAACTGGGTGATCTTTGATAACTTCTTCTAGGATTCCCCATACTTCTGGTCTTAATCTTTCTACCATTCTTTTTGCATTTTTAATATTTTGTGCAATGCCTCTTCCAACCAATTCTCTCATAACAAATGGTTTGAATAATTCTACAGCCATTTCTTTTGGAAGACCACATTGATAGATTTTAAGTTCTGGACCAACAACGATAACAGAACGTCCTGAATAGTCAACACGTTTTCCAAGTAAGTTTTGACGGAAACGACCTTGTTTTCCTTTTAATAAATCTGATAAAGATTTTAATGGTCTGTTTCCAGCACCTGTTACTGGTCTTCCTCTTCTTCCATTATCGATTAAGGCATCTACAGATTCTTGTAACATTCTTTTTTCATTTCTAACAATAATCTCTGGTGCACCTAATTCTAATAATCTTTTTAATCTATTATTTCTGTTAATAACTCTTCTATATAAATCATTTAAATCTGATGTAGCAAATCTACCACCATCTAATTGCACCATTGGTCTTAAATCTGGTGGAATAACTGGAATAACATTCATAACCATCCATTCAGGTCTATTTCCTGAAAGTCTAAATGCTTCTACAGTATCTAATCTTTTTATCAATTTGCTTTTCTTTTGCTCACTTGCATGTTCCAATTCTTTTCTAATTTGTTCTGCTAACTTTTCTACATCAATTTGCTCTAATAATTCTCTTAAAGCTTCTGCTCCCATTTTTGCTTTAAAAGAACCTTTACCATATTTTTCTTCTGCTTCATGATATTCTCTTTCATTTAGCACTTGACATTTTTCTAAGTTTGTTGTTCCTTTATCTATCACAACATAAGAAGCAAAATAAATGATTTTTTCTAGATTTCTTGGTGAAATATCAAGCATTAAAGCAATTCTACTTGGTATTCCTTTAAAATACCATATATGTGCTACTGGTGCTGCAAGTTCTATATGTCCCATTCTTTCACGTCTTACTTTTGATTTTGTAACTTCTACACCACATCTATCACATACAATTCCTTTATATCTAACCCTTTTATATTTACCACAATGACATTCCCAGTCTTTTACTGGTCCAAATATTCTTTCACAGAATAAACCATCTTTTTCTGGTTTTAATGTTCTATAGTTTATTGTCTCAGGTTTTTTTACTTCCCCTTTTGACCATTCTCTGATTTTTTCATCTGATGCAATTCCTATTTTTAATTTATTAAAAATATCTAATTCGTCCACTTTATTTCCCCCTAAATAAATTTGTTTTGGGTAATTCTAAAACAGGTGAAGAAGTCTAGCCACCGCTGGTGCAATTCCTTCCTGTCGCCCCTTTCCTTTTTAGAATTTATTCAGTTAATTTCATTTTCCTTTAATACATTTTCAACTTTTCCTTTATGCCATTCTTCTTTGGCAGGATATTCTTCAAAAGCATCTTTTAAATCTTTAACTTTTCCATATTCATAAGCTGTCTTTAAAAAATCACTTAATTCTTTTTACATAGTTAGTCTCCTTTTCATTTCATTTTTTGTAACGTAAAAGGATTATCTTCTCTGCATTAACAGCATCTTTTTTTCTTATTCACAAAACGAAATAAATTAGGTATATTACTAGGCAATTCGGAAAAGAAAACCGGAGGCGTACTTTTTTGACGCCCAAGGATTTTCTTTTTCGAATTAACGACGTAAGATGCCTGATTTAGTTCGTTTTAGATGCTGCTTTTCATTCGTTTACTACATAATGTCATTATCATTATCCAAATTATCCCCTGCCAAATCATTGCCAAAGAACATCTCATCATCTTCATCGTCTAAACCTTCAAATAGTTCATCATTTCCGTCATCTAATGATTCATTATCATCTTCTAGTAAAATGTCGTCCTCTGTACTCTCTTCTGTATAGCCATCATCTAAGTCTCCATCTGCAACAACTTCATCTTCAGCTAGATATTTCTTTTCTTTTTCTGGGTCATATTCAATTCCGTCTTCAATATTTTCTTTTAATTCTAGCTCTTGGTTATCATCAGAATATAGTCTAACATCTAATCCTAAAGATTGAAGTTCTTTTACTAATACTTTGAAGCTTTCTGGAACTCCTGGTTCTGGAACATTTTCACCTTTAACAATTGCTTCATATGTTTTTACTCTTCCGACAACATCGTCAGATTTAACAGTTAACATTTCTTGTAATGTATATGCAGCACCATAAGCCTCTAATGCCCAAACCTCCATTTCTCCAAAACGTTGTCCACCAAATTGTGCTTTTCCTCCTAAAGGTTGTTGTGTAACTAATGAGTATGGTCCAGTTGAACGCGCATGGATTTTATCATCTACTAAGTGATGTAGTTTCAACATATACATAACTCCAACTGTAATTGGGCTTGCAAATGGTTCTCCTGTTCTACCATCATATAATGTTGTTTTACCATCTTTGTTCATTCCTGCTTCTGCTAATAACTCTTCAACATCTTCTTGTGTTGCACCATCAAATACGGGTGTAGATACATGCCATCCTAAAGCTTTTGCAGCTCCTCCTAAATGAACTTCTAGTACTTGACCTAAGTTCATACGAGATGGAACTCCAAGAGGGTTTAATAAGATGTCAATTGGTGTACCATCTGGCATAAATGGCATATCTTCTTCTGGTAATACTCTTGAGATAACACCTTTGTTACCATGACGTCCTGCCATTTTATCTCCAACAGATATTTTTCTCTTTGTTGCAATATAACATCTAATAATTTGGTTAACACCAGGTCCTAATTCATCTGAATTTTCTCTTGTAAAGATTTTAACATCTACGATGGTTCCTGCTTCTCCATGAGGTACTCTTAATGATGTATCTCTTACTTCTCTTGCTTTTTCACCAAAGATAGCTCTTAATAATCTTTCTTCAGCTGTTAATTCAGTTTCTCCTTTTGGTGTTACTTTTCCAACTAAGATATCTCCTGGTCTTACTTCTGCACCAATACGGATAATTCCATTTTCATCTAGGTCTTTTAAAGAATCATCACCAATGTTTGGAATATCTCTTGTGATTTCTTCTGCACCTAATTTTGTATCTCTACATTCACAATCATATTCTTCTATATGAATTGATGTAAATACATCTTCTTTTACTAATCTTTCATTTAATAGAATAGCATCCTCATAGTTGTATCCTTCCCATGTTGAGAAAGCAACTAACACGTTTTTACCTAATGCCATTTCTCCGTTTTTTGTTGATGGTCCATCTGCTATGGCATCACCTTTTTTAACAATTTCACCTTTTTTAACGATTGGTTTTTGGTTAATACAAGTACCACCATTTGTTCTTTTGAACTTACGTAATTTATGTACAACTGTTTTTCCATTGTTATATTTAACTGTGATGGCATCTCCTGTTACTTTTTCGATAACACCATCATCTTCTGCTAATACTAAGATTCCTGAATCTTTTGCTGCTCTATATTCAATACCTGTTCCAACAATTGGACTTTCTGTAATCATTAATGGTACTGCTTGACGTTGCATGTTGGCACCCATTAGCGCTCTTTTTGCATCATCATGCTCTAAGAATGGAATCATGGCTGCTGCAATAGAAACTAATTGTTTTGGTGAAACATCTACATATTGTACTTTT
Organism: uncultured Clostridia bacterium; assembly: GCA_944388805.1. Lineage (GTDB taxonomy): Bacteria > Bacillota > Clostridia > TANB77 > CAG-508 > CAG-269. The sequence continues at coordinate 15,477 of CALXKE010000020.1, forward strand.
TCTCTATCAACTTCGATAACTTCATTTCTAAATCTAACTCTAATTCTTGGATGTACAAAACTTCCGTCTTTGTTAATTGGTTCTGATGCTTGTGCAATAATATAATTATCTTCTACATCTGCACTCATATATTCTACAATATCTGTTAATTTATGTGTTTCTGGATCTACTTTTCTATATGGTGTTTCAATAAATCCATATTCATTAATTTGTGCAAATGATGATAATGCAGAGATTAATCCAATGTTTGGTCCTTCTGGTGACTCGATTGGACATAATCTACCATAATGTGTATAGTGAATATCACGAACCTCGAATCCTGCTCTATCTCTTGTTAATCCTCCAGGTCCTAATGCTGAAATTCTTCTTTTATGTGTTAATTCTGAAAGTGGATTTGTTTGATCCATAAATTGTGATAATTGTGAACTTCCAAAGAATTCTCTAATGGCTGATGTGATTGGTTTTGTATTAATTAATGTTTGTGGTGTTACAACATCTAAGTCTTGAATGGTCATTCTTTCACGAACAACTCTTTCTAATCTTGTTAAACCAATTCTGAATTGGTTTTGTAATAATTCACCAACACAACGAATTCTACGGTTTGCTAAGTGGTCAATATCATCTGGTTCACCTAATCCATGTGATAAGTTTAGTAAATAGTTAATAGAAGCAATCATATCTTCTGTTGTGATATGTTTTGGTACTAATTCATTTTGTCTTTCTTCTATCATTTTTACTAATTCTTTTTCATCTGTATTATCTATAATATCTTTTAATACATCATAATTTACCAATTCTTTAAAATGTAATTTGCTTAAATCAACATTTGGTAATACTTTATGGATATTTACTGTACTATTTCCTATAATTCTTACAGTTCTTTCTCCAACAGTAACATCTACCATATTAATTCCTGCATTTTGAATATCTTCTGCTACTTCTTCTGTAATCACTTCTCCTGCTTGTACAAATACTTCTCCTGTTTCACCGTCTACAATATCTGTCGCAGCAACTTTTCCTTTAATTCTTCCAGCCAATGCTAATTTTTGATTAAATTTATATCTTCCTACTTTTGCTAAGTCATATCTTCTATTATCATAGAATAATCCATTAAATAAATTTCTTGCAGCATCTGCTGTTGGAAGTTCTCCTGGTCTTAATTTTTTATAGATTTCAATTAAAGCTTCATCTTGATCTTTTATTGTGTCTTTATTGATTGTTGCTTTAATCAATTCTTCATCACCAAATAATTCTCTAATTTGGTCATCTGTAACAACGCCGATTGCTCTAAGTAGTGTTGTTACTGGTACCTTTCTTGTTCTATCCACACGAACCCAGAAAATATCATTTCCATCTGTTTCATATTCTAACCATGCACCACGAAGTGGCATAACGGTTGATGTATATGTTTTCTTTCCTGTTTTTGTGTCAAATACTTCGTCATAATAACATCCTGGTGAACGAACTAACTGGCTAACAACAACCCTTTCTGCTCCATTGATAACAAATGTACCACTATCTGTCATTAGTGGAAAATCACCTAAATAGATTTCTTGCTCTTTGATTTCCCCTGTTTCACGGTTAATTAATCTTACCTTTACATGTAATCTTGTTGAATATGTTGCATCTCTTTCTTTTGCTTCTTCTACTGTGTATTTTGTCTTGTCTTCCATGTAGTAATCAAAAAATTCAAGTACAAGATTTCCAGAATAATCTTCGATTGGAGAAATGTCTTTTAAAACTTCACCTAATCCTTCTTCTACAAACCAATCATAAGAATCTCTTTGTACTTTGATAAGGTTTGGCATTTCGATATAATCGCCAACTTTTGCGAAATCTTTACGAGAAGCTTTCTCGTATTTCACTTCTTTTAATTTCAAGAAAATCACCTCATATAAAATATTAAGCAGAAATAATGATCAACAAATTTGTTGATTTGATTTATTGGTTAAAAGAAGTCCTTCTTAAATCATAAATTTCTTGACTAAGATTTAAAATTGTCTGCTCTTACAATTTTAAATTTGCTTAGGGAAATTTATATTTAATTCCTCTTCTTTTAATGGTTAACATTTGAATAAAAAATTTTTGAATGTATGATTTGACTTTGAAAATAATGATACTTAACCAATATATACAATAAAACGGCAATAAAAGAGCTGTCAAAAAATTCTCATTTTTCAACTGGCTCTAGTAAAATATTCAATTTTGTTAAAATTTACTTTTCTTTATTTTAATCACCTTTTTTTATTTCTTTTTTAGGCTAATTAAATTCTCTTTTTCAAATCTGTATTATTATATATCAAAACACCTACGGAAGTCAATACTTTTGGGGAATTTTTCTTTATTTTAATTTTTTATTACAAATATAGACATTTTTTTCTATATATAGTACAATACAGAAGAATTAAAAATTTATAGTACTAAAGTAAAGGAGGAAACATGGCAGGATTACCATTAATCGTAAAATACTTATTAACCGCTTTTGTTGGAATGATACCAATTATCGAACTAAGAGGTGCCATACCAGTAGGTGTATTTACATTTCATTTAAATTATGTAGAATCTTTTTTATGCAGTTTCATAGGCAATATTATCCCTGTCTATTTTATTGTTAAATATATTAGACCTTTATTTGATTTTTTCGGAAGATGGAAAATATTTAAAATTGTCATTGACTGGGCATCTGAAAGAGCTACCAAAAAAATAGAAGAAAGTGAAAGATTACAAAACTTTGCTGCTTTAGGTTTATTTATATTTGTTGCCATTCCATTACCTGGAACAGGCGCATGGGTTGGTTCATTAATCGCAAACTTTTTAGATTTACCACCTAAAAAAGCAATTCCGCCAATTGTCGCTGGTGTATTTGCAGCAGGTTTAATTGTTCTTACATTAACTGCTATCGCCAATGGTGGTATACAATATTTATTGCAAAGAGGATAAAAAAGGGATTTTGGGGACGGACTCAAAATTCCCTTTTTTTTTACATAAAAATTATTTTAAGATTAATCATAACCACCAGTAAAACTTATTTTTCATTACCTAAAAAGAAAAAAAGGGATTTTTTAGTCCGTCCCCAAAATCCCTTTTTTCTTTTTTGTTTCTCTATAATTTATAAAATCATCTATTAATATTTTGATAACTGCAATCACTGGTACTGCTAAGAACATTCCTAATATTCCAAAATAAGCTCCTCCAAATGTTACTGCAAATAATACTAATAATGGACTAATCTTTAATGATTTTCCAACAATTCTTGGATTGATAATATTGGCATCTATTTGTTGTAAGATAATCACAACGATTAACATCCAAATGGTTTGTGATAATCCTCCTGTTATTAAGGTAATCAGTGCTGCAATGACTGTTGCAATGATAGCACCTACATATGGTATCATATTAAATAGTCCAATAAAGAATCCTAATAATGGCGCATATCTAACTCCCATAATAGTCATTGCGATGGATACCAATATTCCTACAACAATGGCATCTAAAAATTGACTAGCAATAAATTTAAAGAATATTTCATTTGAGTTATTAAAATATTTATCTAGATTTTTATATGTTCTTTCTTTAAATATAGCTCCTGCTAATTTTTTAAAAAAGGTTAATATTTTTCTTCTATCTACTAGTATATATACAGATACGATAATGGCTATAAAGATATCTACTATACTAAAAATAGCTCCAATGGCATTTGCTACATATCCAAATATTGCTTCTACATCTAAATATTGTTTGATATCGATATTTTGCAAGTTATGAATTTCATCTTGAACAATTTGACTTTTTAATATAGAGTCTTGTGGCAAGTTATTATAGGCATTTATGGCATCCTCAATATAGTGTGGTATACTACCAATAAAGTCTGTTATACTTTCAAAAACAATTGGCAAGATAACCGCACATAATATGCTAATAGCTGCTATGATGATAATATATACAGTTATAACACCCAATACTCTTGCTTTTTTAGATATAAATTTTATTTTTATCTTTCCATATAATTCTTCGAATTTTCTTGATGGCATATATAATAAATAAGCTATAAATATACCAATTAAAAATGGACTAATCACACCAAAAAATGTATTTAATACTTCCATGACATTTCCATAATTGTCTAAAATTTTATAAATACATATTAATGCTACTCCCAATGCAAACCAGTATAGCCATTTTTTCCAATTATGCTTTATTTCGTTCATAAAATTCCTCCTTATGACAGGTTTTGCTGTTTCTTCTTTTCTGAAATTTTTGTCTTTTGCAACAATTTATTCTATGATTAATCCAACTGGACAATGATCACTGCCCATGACTTCTGGGTAAATCATGGCATCTTTTATTTTGTCTTTTATATCTTGTGATACAATAAAGTAATCAATTCTCCACCCTACATTTTTCTCTCTTGCTTTTCCCATATATGACCACCAACTATAACTATCTGTTTTATCAGGATATAAGAATCTGAAAGAATCTACAAATCCTGCACGTAATAGCTCTGTCATTTTTTCTCTTTCTTCATCTGTGAAACCTGCATTTCCTCTATTAGATTTTGGGTTTTTTAAGTCAATTTCTTCATGTGCTACATTTAAGTCACCACACATAATGACTGGTTTTGTTTCATTCAATTTTGATAAGTACTTTCTTATCTCGTCTTCCCATATTTGTCTATAATCTAATCTTTCTAATCCTCTTTTTGCATTTGGTGTATAAATATTTACCATATAAAAATTTTCGAATTCTAAGGTGATGACTCTTCCCTCTTTATCATGTTCTTCAATTCCTATACCATATGTAACATTGATTGGCTCTTTTTTTGTAAAAATAGCTGTTCCGGAATACCCTTTTCTTTCTGCACTATTCCAATATGCTGTATATCCATCAAAATTTAATTCAATTTGTTCTGGTTGACATTTAGTTTCTTGTATACAAAATATATCTGCATCTATTTCTTTAAAAAACTCACTAAACCCTTTATTGACACAAGCACGTATGCCATTTACATTCCATGATATTAATTTCATTTCTAATTCCTTCTTTTTTAACTGATTTCTTACTATTTTACTATATTTTGTCTATAATATCAAGCTTAATCCAAAAATGAACAAAATTATCACAAAAACAGTTACTGCCATTAAAGCAGGCATAGTTATTATTTTTTATTAATTGACGAATGTGACGTGGAATAGATATACAAAAAACACTCATATTTCAAATTCATTTTAAAATACGAGTGTTTTTCAATATATTTTAGTTTACAACACTTACATTTAAGTATCTTACACCCCAGGCAAGAGCTTCTGCATGTGAATTAACAAATATATCAATTTTGTTTCCATTAATTGCTCCCCCTCTGTCTTCAACTGTATATACGTGTCCACCAATATTTAATTTTGTTCCAAATGCAAATTTACTAGATGCCGCAACTGTTCTTCCAGCTGTTGCTGTTGTTCCAGATGCTGTTCTTCCATTTGTTTTTCCACAGCATTTGCTACAAGGACAATATGCTGTTATTTTATATACAGTTCCTCCTGTTGTTGAAGTGCTTGATGTTCTTGGTAATGTTGAACTTCTTGAAGTTACCTTTTTTTGTACTTGAACAATTTTATCTACTGGTTCTTGTACAACAACTTCTGATATAACTGACTTTTCAATTTCTACATCATTTTGATATTTTACTTTATATGTTACTTCTTTTAAACCATCTTTTCCCTCTCGTACAACTTTATTAGTTGTATCTGTAGATGTTCCTGTTGTATTTTTTGTGATTGTTTCATAAGGTATAGCAACCTGTTCTACAACTATTTTCTCTGTGATTGGTGCATAATTTTCTAATAATTGATCTAATGAAGTTTCAATACCTTCTTCTGAAATTTTAGCAATTTGTACTTCATTATAGGATTTATCTGTTATTTTGATTGTATCCCCTGATACAATTTCACTATCTAAATCTGGTATTGTCTTTTGATCTTCATTTAAAATAATATTATTTTCACTTAATACATCTGATACTTTACTCTTAGATGTAACCGTTGTCATTTCATATCCATTTTGTAATACAATCGTTATGTCTTTTAAGTCTGTGCTTACTGCCATAACACTAATTCCTGATATCAATATTAAAATGATGCTTACACAGATAATCTTCATTATAGAAATTGAAGCCTTTTCTTCTCTTTTCATAAGATTAAATTACCTCCTTTTGGCAACACAATATTATTATACTATTTTTTGTATCAAAAGTCAAATTTTAGTATTGTTTTTCCTTCAAAGTGTTGTGTCCCTAAGCTTTTACTTTATTGTTTTTGCCTTGATTTACATAATTTTTATTTAAAAAACGTTCATATTTGTCCAATTTTTGTCCATACTATACTATATGAAAATTTTTTAAAAAATATTCCTTTTTATTCAACTTTTTTTCACCATTTCTTCACATTCATATTGTATAAAAATAATTAATATGATAAGATAAACATATATATAATATTATTAAGGAGGATTTTTATAAATGGGTTGGATTATATTAGCAATTGTCGTTATCATTGTTATTGCTGTCATTGCTATGTATAATGGTTTAGTTCAAGCAAGAATAAAAGTTGACAACGCATGGAGTCAAATAGATGTACAATTACAAAGAAGATTTGACTTAATCCCTAATTTTGTTGAAACTGTTAAAGGCTATATGACACATGAATCTGAAACTTTTGAAAAAATTGCAGAACTTAGAACTTCATGGGCTAATACAGAAAGTGTTGCTGAAAAAGCTGCATTAGATAATCAATTATCTAATGCTTTAAAAACCATTATGGCTGTATCTGAAAGTTATCCAGAATTAAAAGCAAATCAAAACTTCTCAGAATTATCAGAAGAACTTAGAAACACAGAAAATAAAATTTCTTTTTCTAGACAATTCTATAATGATACTGTAACAATGTATAATACAAAATTACAAGTTTTCCCATCTAACATTATTGCAGGAATATTCAATTTTAAAGCTCGTGATTTATTCGAAGCTGAAAGTGAAGAAGCAAGAAAAAATGTTAAAGTAGATTTTGGAAAATAATATGAACAATATAAGAAGGGATTGGGGATTACCTTTTCCCTTTTTATTGTATAAGAAAATAAACTTTAGGATTCACTTTAAATATATTTAACCTTAATAAAGTAAATCCTTAATATAAATTTAAATGAAAGGTTTAAATATTATGTTTGAAACTAGTAAGAAAAATAAATTAGAATCTGGAATCATCGTAGGTATCTTTATTTTAGTTATTACGCTAATTGTTTATTATATTTGTCATGCATTAAGATTAGGAACGATGTCAATTGTAATTGCTTTAATCTTTTCAATTGGTTCTGCTTGGGCTTCTTATTATTATAGTGATAAAATTGTATTATCTCTAAACAAAGCAAGACCTGCTACTAAGGAAGAAGATCAAAAATTAGTTAATATTTTAGATGCCTTAATGGTTACCGCAGGGCTTCCTAATAAACCTAGACTATATGTGGTAGATGATGCTCAGCCTAATGCTTTTGCAACTGGTAGAAATCCTCAAAATGCTGTTATTTGCGTCACAACTGGTCTTTTAGAAAAATTGGATTATTATGAACTGGAAGGTGTTATTGCTCATGAAATGAGTCATATTAAAAATTATGACATCCGCTTAAGTTGTGTGGTTTCTGTTATGGTAGGATTTATTGTTATGCTATCTGATTTATTTTCTCGTGCATTATTCTGGGGCGGAATGAAAGACAGAGATAGTGATAGTAAAGCAAATGGTATCTTAATGTTCGTTGGTTTAGTTTTTCTAATTTTAGCTCCTATCTTTGGTTCTTTAATGCAACTTGCTTTATCTAGAAAGCGTGAATTTTTAGCAGATAGTACAGCAGTCGAATTCACTCGTAACCCTGATGGTTTAATTTCTGCTTTGGAAAAATTAGAAAATGACCCAAATCAATTGGAAACTGCAAACAATGCCACTGCTAATATGTATATTATTAATCCATTTAAGAAAAATGCTAAAGATGGTAAGAAAAGAACTACAAATATATGGTCTACACACCCTAGTACAGCTGATAGAATAGAGGCTTTAAGAAATTTAAAATATTAAAATCTTTGCTATTACTTGATTTTATACAAATTATCAAGTAATAGCAAAGATTTTTTTCGCATTATCATAGGTAATCTTAGCAATTTCTTCTAAAGTCATCCCTTTTACATCTGCTATTTTTTGTGCAATAAATTTCACATTTCTTGGATCATTTCGAGTCCCTCTGACTGGTTCCGGTGCTAAATAAGGACTATCTGTTTCAATTAGCATCTTATCATTTGGCACCATTTCTATGATTTCATTTGCATTTTTAGAATTTTTAAAAGTAACCGGTCCTGCAAAAGATATATAAAAACCAAGTTTTAATGCCTCTTTCACCAATTCTCTATTTAATGGGCAACAATGAAAAACCCCTTTCTTATTGACTTTATGCTTCTTTAAAATTTCAAGCGTATCCATAGCCGCCTCTCTCGTATGAATTACAATTGGTAAATCAAATGCATTTGCCATTTCTATTTGTCTAATAAAGGCTTGTCTTTGCCATTCTTTTCTTTGTAAATCTTTTTCCCAATAATAATCTAATCCAATTTCTCCAATGGCCACAACTTTTTTATCTTTTATATTATCTTTCACTAAATCTCTTATTACTTCTATATCTTTCCACAATTCTTCTTCTGTTTGTGGAATATCATTTGGAGAAATTCCACAAGTGGTATATATATAGTCATATACTTTTGATAATGTCACACCTCTTATAGACCCCTCTACACTATATCCTGCAGAAACAAATTTTGTAATATCTGCCTTTTTAATTTCTGCAATTAGTTTTTCTCTATCTTCATCAAATCTCTCATCATCTAAATGGCAATGACTATCAAAAAATTCCATTCTTTTTCTACCTCCTTTATTCCATCCGAGGGATTTTGGGGACGGACTCATTTTTCCCTTTTTGGGGGATTTTGGGGACGGACTCATTTTTCCCTTTTTTATTTAAATTTTAATTTTTTACTAAAATATTATGCAAAAAAGGGAAAAATGAGTCCGTCCCCAAAATCCCCCAAAAAGGGAAAAATGAGTCCGTCCCCAAAATCCCTCAAATGGGCATCATTTCCAAATTACCACAACATTTGATGTTGCATATTCTTTACAATGTGAAATACTAATATCCATTTCCTCTATTTCAGGTATCTCTATATGTAATAGATTTGCATGTGGTCTTCCATTCCCATCGTTTACAACCTCTATATCTTTCCATCCAATATCATATTTATTATTTAGTCCACTTGATATCGCTTTAAATACAGCTTCTTTTGCAGCAAATCTAGCTGCATAATGCTGATACTTCTGGCTCCTTTTGCTTTCACAATAGTCTATTTCCGTATTTGTATAAACACGTTCTAAAAATTTTATTCCTAAATCTTCTATACTTTCTTTGATTCGTTTAATTTCTATAATATCTGTACCACAACTGATTTTCATAAAATTCTTCCTTTTCTTTTTTATTAAACACTAATTTTCTAAAACCAGATGATATATAAAATATTTTATATATCATCTGGCTCTAGCCACTTATACCTAAATATAATGAATTCACATATACTCTAATATTTTGATAATAACGCAAAATTCAATATATTAAATACTAATGAAAAAATTAAAATAATGGAAATCGCAATTGTTACATTCTTATTTTTTTCAATATTGAGTTCTTTATACAATACATCATATTCGTTTTTTACTTCATTATATAATTGTTCTAAATCTAACATTTCTTTTACTTTATGGTCAAACATTGTTCCTATTTCATCTTCTGTCACTTCTTGAATCCATATATTTTTTGTAAAAGATATAAATTCTTTTCTTACTTTTTTCATTTTTATTGGATGTTTAAAATCCAAGCTTAATTTCTTTAAATATATTTTTTTATATAATTCAAATATATATGTATATAGATATTGTTGTTCAAATTCGTTTGGTAAGATTGTATAGTTATTAATATCTGTTGATGATGAGAACAAGGTTACACCATATTTTGTAATTCCCATTTTTGTATATTTCCATTTTGCTAATGATACTATATCATCTTCCCTTAAACTAGCTGAATTGTCAGCAGGTAAAAATCTAACAAATTTAATAAAACTATTTTCTATGTTTTCAAATGGATTATCTACATTCCAGGCTGACTGATCTACACATACATAGGAATATGTTAAAAATCTCTCTGTATTAATATCCAATTTAATAGCCTCTACATTAGAACCAGTAATGCCTCTTATAAAATCGGTAAGTTTATCAATACTTGCAAAACTATCTGTTTGTATATTTATTTTATCATAATTATTTAATGTTCTATTATCTTGTTGGATATCTCTAAATTTATAATTAAAATTTAACACATCTGAAAAGGTAGGATTATCTTCTATATTTGTTTTCATACACAAAAAGCAGATTCCTGTTTGAAAACAAATAATTTCTATTTTTCGTATTTTAAAGAAGATACCTTTTCCATCTCCTGCTTTTCCTTGAATATCATTTTTTATAGTATATTCAAATATACTACAAGGATATTTTGAAAGTACCGCTGCTTGCGTTTCGATTGGCATTTCTTTGAATTTTGTATATTTTGCATTTGTAAAGCTAAAGCTTGAGAAAAGGAATTCTCTCATTTTTGGTGTAAAATGCTTATATAGTCTTAAATCTTTTTCCTTTTCAAATCTTTTTAATTTACAGTTTGCATCTTTTAATAATCGTAATATATATTTTTGATATTTCTTTTGTTTTACAACAAAAGGATGTATAAAGTATGTGTATTGATAGTTTATCTTTAGTTCCATGTTATCACCTTTTTTTCTTTATTCTTTATTAAAATTGGTTTCTTTTACATTCATGATTCATTGATATATATTTTTTTAGATTTTACACACTTAATGATACAATCAAAATTAAAATTCATTCTGTAATTCTCACTCTTGATTATAATAATTCATGTTTAAATCTTTTCCTAGATGCCATTTTCCAATAAAGTCAATAACTAAATAATCGTCTAGATTATAAGTAGGTTCTTGTACCACTTCTCCTTTATTGTTAATCGCACCCCATTTTCCGTCCTTTTTTACAGCTGCATATCCATATTCATTTTGTTCTGTTGCGTCATCATACATATATTCTACCACAACATTTCCATCTTTGTCTACAAATCCATATAGATTATCTTTTTTATCCAAATATAATGTATTGTTACTTAAAATTTCTGTTTTATTTCTTTCTTCAAATCTAAAATTATAATATTTGTATTCATCATCTTGTCTTAATTCAAAATAGCCGGCATCTGTATTAACTTCAATTAGAATTCCTGTTTGTTGTACATCAAAATTACTATTTAAGATGTTACTATTAAAACTTTCATCTTCCGCAATATAAATATCTCCGGTTTCATTATATGTAATAGATTGATAGCTAAATGGTACTTTTTCTGTGTTTTCTATATCGACAATTCCTTGTTTTTCTCCTTTCGTTGCAATAAAAATATTCGCTTTTGCTTCTACTAAATTATCATATTGTGCCTCTATTAAAACTTCTCCAGTTAAGCTCATAACACCATATTTTCCATCTGCAATATAAATAACCCCTTGGTCTTTTGTTTTTAATATGGCTGCTATTTGCTCAAATCCTTGTGTCAAAACATCTTCTCCATTGCTATTAATGACTTTTTGACTTCCATCTTGTGTTACCACATATAAATCATTTCCATATACTTTTTCAATCTCTTGGTATTGATTTTGCAAGATCACTTTTTTAGAGGAATCGACAATTCCATATAATCCTGTATCATCTTTTACAATATAGCCATCTCTATTTGTCTTTCCTAAGTTCGTAATTTCTGCATAATTCGTATCCAAAATGATTCTTCCTTCTCTATCTGCTACACCATATTTCCCATCTTTTTGAATTAATAAAGCATTTTCTACACCTGGTATCGCTTCTATACTATCATATTCTGTATTTAATATAGTTTCTCCTCCAAAATTAATGATTCCCCATTTTCCATCTTTCTGAACTTTTAGTACATTATCTTCATACCATAAAGTATTATTTTCATCATGATTACTAATTGCTTCAATTTTTGTATAGTCTGTATAAATTTCTTGGTTTTTACTATTTAAAGCTTTCGTTGAATATTCTCCTGTATTATAATTTACATCATATGTACAAAGAAAGATATCTGTTTTATTATCTGGAATAATAATCATTTCTTCATAAGAAGGATCAATCACTGTGTCGCCATTTTCATCAATGACACCCCATTTATTATTTTTATATGATGCAAAATATGTTTTACTAGTGATTTCTCCTCTACTGCTTTCTTTTTGAAAAACTCCTCTAATAATAAATACTGACATTATAATCACGACAATTGCTAAAATGACTGCAAAAACTTTTTTCATATTTAGCTTTGGTTCCTCATATCTTCTTCCTCTACTCATACATTTGTTCCTCCCAGTTTATCATTTATTGTATTTCTATTGATCTTTTTGCATAAATTTACACACAATGACACTCATATCATCTTTTGTCTTTCCAAAATTATTATCGATTGCTTCATTTAATACGATATCTGCAATTTTTTTCGTATTTTTTGTTTCAATATCTTCTAATAAATATTTAATCCATAATTCCTTATTCTTATATTCTATATTAGAATCTAATATACCATCTGTACACATAAGCATAATTTGTTCATTTTGTATATCTGTATCAAAAACTTGTATATTATCTTGGTTAACCATTCCTGCTGGAAGTGAATTTGATTTTATAATTTGTACTTTTCTATTTTTCTTTATATATGTTGGACATGCTCCACTTTTAATAAATTCGATTGTTCCTTTATACAAATCTATAATGGCAATATCTAAAGTTGCAAAAATCTCTTCATTTTTACTAATCAAACTAGAAGTGATTAATTCAATCGAACTATCTTTATCAAATCCAGATTGTAATAGATTTTGTAACATAGCTAATGCTTGCATACTACTTTCGTTTGCTTTTCTTCCTGTTCCCATTCCATCACTTAATGCAATCACATATTTTCCATCTTTTAGTCTAGTATTCATGAAATTATCTCCAGAAACTTCACTTTGATTTTTGCTAGACTCTGCTGTTGCAAATCCAATAACATATTTGTCATCAGAAATATAAATCAAATCTGTTTCTGTAGAGTTTTCGTCATTTAAAATAATCTTTTCTTTTAAAATTTTTGTCAATATATTTTCTATTACATGGTTATCTGCTATTTCTTCAAGTAATATATGAATCATATATCTATCTTTTTTATGAATAGATACTTCTTCTACTTTTATTTCTTTTTGTTTTAATAATTCAATAATTTCAACTTCTTGTTTTGTATAGTCTTTTTCTTTTACAGCATCTTTTTGAATATCTTTTGCAATACCAGATATGACTTTTGAAACACCTCTTAATTGTGTTTCCATATTTTTCTTACTTTCTTCTAGTTTTCTCTTCCAAACAAAATTATTTTTACTTACTTTATATGAAATATTTAGTATTCTTAACATCTGTAATATATTTGCTTCTAAATATTTGCTTACTTCTTTATCATCAAACCCGATAATATAACTATTGCAATCTGCAAAGATTTTTAATAAATCTTCTCTTTCAATTTCTTGTTTTTCTAATAACAAATTGAATATTTCATCTACAATTTTCCCATTGACATTAGCAATATCTTCATATAGTAAATTGTCTTTATATGGTTCTAAATTATTCAATAATTCATTAATAAATATTTGCTTATTTTCTTCCTTTTGTTCAATGGTATATTCTTGTTTTGTATCTTTTGCATAAGCATTTGCCATTTTTTTGATGGTTTCAGATACACTATTTAATTTTTCAACGGTTTCTTTCTCTCTTGTTAAACTTCTTTCTCTAGAAATTGGCAAAAATTTTGAGCCACCCACAAATTCTTCTATATCGATATTAATATTTTTTGGTATTGCTAATAGAATGATAGATGCTAACAAAATTTCTTTGAAATAGATTAATTCTACTGTGTATCCATTTGATGCATATGCCAATATCACATTCCCTATACAGAATCCAACAATGACACCAATTCTTCCAAATCGATTTAAAATTCCTGCCACCATACCAGAAATTGCATAAGCCGCTATAATAATTGGTTCTCCTCCGGTAATAATTCCAAGTGTGACACCAATGGTAACTCCTGAAGTGGCACCTACTAAGACACCATTTTTCCAACCTAAAATTAATACAATCAATATACTAAGTATATTTCTGATTGAAAATCCTAAAATAGATACATCTGAAAAAGCAGTTACGGCTATCGCTAATAGAAGACTTGTCCCTATCACTTCTTCAATAGAAAACGCCTTTTTCTCTCCAAAGTTTTCAATTACAGAAATAGAGTTTGCAAATATTTTATAAAATGCAATGCTAATGATTGTATAGGTAATACTTAATAATATGTCATAAAAAGTAACTGTAGAAAATAATGCTTTGACAATTTGAATGATAAAAACAGCAATAAACATGTTTTTACCTACTTTAATTTTCTCGTTTCTTTCTTCTTCGTTATATTTTGGCTTTATGATGAATAAACTGATAAAAAATACAAGGCTAGTTAGGAAATATTCTAATCCTCCTCCTACGCCAAATTTTATTGTATTTCCTATCAATGATACCACTACCACTCCTAAAAGTGGAATAGAGGATGAAAAGCAAGCTCCTAATATACTGATACTAAATAATGAAAAATCCCCTCCTACGCCCACTAGTGACAACATAAAAGATAGGATATACATGATAATATTATTTCTTTTTATAACTTCTGACCATTTACTAACTGTTTCTTTTTTTCTATCTTGTATTGTATATTCATTTATATTTTGAAACATATTCACATACCACCTTTACCTAATATATACGCTATATTTTACTACTTGTCTTTTGTGGTTTTTGTCTTTTTTAGTAAGTAATTACTAATAATTTTTTTACAGAATATACTGTTTTTTTATGATTTATTTTCTTATATTCTTTTTTTAGTTTTTTTATGCTTTTTATTTTATTACAGAATGTCAAAAAAAGCAATATCATAACTTCAATTCGATGAATAACTTATAAAGTATTTATTCCTTAATAACCATTATTGGGAAAAATGAAAAAGGAATGCTATGTCTAAACATTTGCATTCCTTTTTCGTTTTTATTATATACCACTATTTACTTTTTTGTTTTATAGCACTATTCATCTTTTTTCTTCTTGTTCATTTTTGCAAATAAAACGCCGATGATTACTAACACTACTGATAGTACAGCTATTATACATACGATGGTTCTGTCTCTACTGTCTAATCCACCAGTTTCTACTGTGATTAACATTTCTGATGCATCACTGTTATCTTCTTGTATCATATCTACATATTTTGCTGGGTTTGTTACACCACTTATGATTGCTGTATTTTTTATCTCTCCTAGATTGTCTTCTCCATTTCTCCATCTTAATACAATTTCAACTTCTTCACTTTC
>CALXKE010000021.1 GCA_944388805.1 uncultured Clostridia bacterium
ATGGCAAAATTAAGAAAAATTATTTCAGATATGACAAGTATTATGAAAGAACAATTTAAAGAAAAATTTGAGATGATTAACAAAAATTTTGCAGAAGTATTTAAAGAATTATTTGGCGGAGGAAATGCAAGTTTGACATTGGAAGATAAAGATAATATCTTAGAATGTGGAATAGAAATAACAGTACAACCACCAGGAAAGAAATTACAAAACATGATGCTATTATCTGGTGGAGAAAAAGCATTTACAGCCATTGCCTTGTTATTTGCTATTTTAAAAATCAATCCAGCACCATTCTGTGTATTAGACGAGATAGAAGCAGCATTAGATGATGTAAATGTATACAGATATGCAGAATATTTAAAGAAATTTTCTAAAAACACACAGTTCTTGGTCATTACACATAGAAAAGGAACGATGGAAGCAGCTGATACGGTTTATGGAATTACGATGGAGGAAAATGGTATATCAAAATTGTTATCTATGAAATTAAAAAATCAATAAAAATAAAGAAGGTTTCCTACTTTTTACTGTTTACTTTTGGGTAACAGTTTATAAGGGATTCCTTCTTTTTGTTATATAAAAAATTAATTTTTAACTTGTATTGTAAATATAAAGCTTTCATATACATCGATTATTAATTTAATTCTTTTGATTTTATACTTTGGTAAGAAATGGATTGCATAAATGCAGAAGTATCGAAAAATGATTTACCTAAATCAGCTTTATATGTACCATCAGGATTCATTGAAAAATAATCCTCTTCATTGACCTTTTCAAAATGATCCCAAAAGATTTTTTTTATTTCATCCTCAATTTTTAATATATCTCCTTTAGATAAATTTGATTCATCATTTGAAATAGATTTATCGTTTTGGATTTTATATATAAGCATACCACAATCGATAATTGCTTCTTTGATTAAGTTCCAATTCGATAATAAAAATACTCTCTGTGAATTTAATATTTCATGTAATTCTCTTATTTGTTGATTCATCTCATTCTCAGATAAATGCCTATTGGCTATAATAGCTAATTTATAGGTTAAATGTTGTGTAACATCTTTCAAATTTTGTTTTACCTTTATTTCTAAGCCGGTATGATCATTTTTATGTACTGAATAATATGCTGATTGTTCTGCAATAAAACCTTCTTTTGAACATATTCTTATCTCGATAGGTACAGATTTTATATTTGGTATTAATTCTTCCTTTGCGAATAAGTTATATGTTAGTGGGGGTACCCATTTCATCCAAGTTAAAGGTGAGTATACGGAATCTTCTGCTAAAAAATCAATATCATTTACATTAGATAATTGTGTATGTAAATATTCTACAATAGGTTGTATTTCATCTTCTGTATTTACAATAAAGGTGAATCCAATGTAATCTGATACTTCAGATAAAGATTTATGATTAATTCTATATGTTCGTATTGCTGAATTGATATCTTTAATTCTTGCTTTATATTTAAATATGTTGTGCTTTTTTGCATAATTTTGCATTTTATCCATAAAACTTTTAACTTCTACACTAGTATGTAATTGTGTCAAATATGATGCTATTGCTTTTTCTTCTTCTGTTTCAGCTTGTACATCTAAATCTATATTTCGCATATTTAATACCTCCTATGATTCTAAGGACTTTAATAAATCTAATTTATACATTTGATTGTCTAATAAACTATTCATTATGGTTTCAAATACATCATAATTTCTGAATTGACTTGAATCTAAATGATGCAAATCATTTAAATCTATCCATTCTAATTTTAGTATTTCATCTGTATTATATTCTTGAATTAATTTTTCATTACTACCTAAAAAATGTATCATAATCATAGGTCGCTTTCCTAAAAAACTAATAATAGGAAATACTTTTACTAAGTCTGCTTTATAACCTGTTTCTTCTAATAGTTCTCTCTTGGCAGCTTCCATTATATTTTCTCCATCTTCTACATGACCTGCTGGAAAAGCTAATTTACCATAACATTCTTTTTTAGATTCTTTTACCATAAGAACTTTATGATTTTTTACAATAATGACTCCTGTAATGATTTCCATAAATTTCACCTCCTATCTTTCTTGTTCTGTATTTAATATATCTTTTGTTGTAAATCTTTGAGGTCTATTAAATTCTATTGGACATAATTGACCATCTATAATCATTCCTTGTACGCCAAATGATTTTAAACCATTTCTTTCTAAGTTAATTCTTTTTTCATATAAAGGGAATACGATATCATCTAGCAATCTTTCTTTTATGGAATTAGGCATTGGAGAATATGTTTTAGGAACTTTACCTCGAATATATTCTCGACTATAGCCTAAGTCTAACAGTTGTCGTAATCTTCGTCTGGCAGAATCTAAATATCGTTCTTGTGTGGTTATCGTATGATTATATCGATTCATATTATATGGAGTTACAAACAAAGCATCATTCCAATCAAACGACCAAGTTTCATGATTTTCTCTGCCCTTTGTAATACCACCAACATCAAATCCTTTACCAAGGTAATCAATAAAAATCATTTGACCCATTTGTAGGTATACATTAAAGGCACCATCTGTTCTTACTTTTTCTCCTGTTCCTTCTTCTTGATCTAAACATAATACAACACCGTTAGGATTACTTTGTTTTACTCTTTCAATATAGTCTTTCACTTGGTCTTTTCTGACATAGTTTCCTTCAACGCCTAATGTTGGTGGTTCACCTGCTTTTGCATCTGCTCTAACAATAAACATATCAGGAAGTTGATCTTCTATTTTTAAGAAGTCTTGATAACTATCGGATACAAATAGATGACGTGTCCTACTAATTTTAGGTAACCATTTGGAAAGCAATACTGCACCATAAGCTTTTCCATATTTAGCAATCTGTTCTTCATCGTTTTTATTACCGCATTTGATATAACATTACATACCTCCTTAAAAGTATAAATATAATTTTACAATTAATGGTTTATCTAAATTCTAACTATTAGTTTACCATATGATTTTACCATATGATTTTACAAAAACCAATAATAATTAACAAAATGCCAGAAATCGTTGACAAAATGTTATCAGGTATTTTACGAAAAGAATATAATTTTTGTCCGCAATGATTTCCAAGAGTTAAGAGAGCTAATTGAAAACAACTTATTAATAATGGAAATATAATGAAAAAGGTATTTATCATACTGAAACCGATACCAATACAAAAACTATCTAAAGAAAGAGCCAAACCTAAAAACAAAGCTTCTTTAGAATCAATAGTATTGGATTTATCTAAATCAGAAGAGATAGGATTTTTAATAATTTTTATGGTGATTCCCAAACATTTAATAAAAAAAGAATATATTTTTTCACTATCTGGCATTTCTAAATCTTTATCATTTTTTATGTTGCACTCTTGCTTTGATTTTTTTAATGATTGAAAACACATAAACAGTCCCATCAATATTAAAAGGAAACTGCCTAAGTAATGAATAAGAAAGTTAGGAAAAATGTATTTTAACAAATTTCCAAAATATATAGAAATAATGGAAATGATAAAACTAATAAAAAATAAAATGAATTTAGCGCCTATGGTTATTTTTGTATTTTTAATTCCATATGTAATACCAATTCCTAGAGAATCTATACTGCTAGATATTGCTAAAAAAAGACAGTTAAGTAACATAAAAACACCTCTACTCACATCATATGAATACAAGAAAAAAATGTTAAAAAATAGTAATAAAAATAGACTATGTGAATACAATTAGAAAAACGAAGGACAAGATAATGTCTGTGTCCGTTTCGAGATTTTAGCAGGTGAGGTGGTATGTATTATTTTTTTCATGATTTCCTCGGCTTGCTTCATAGAGGATAACTTCTAAGCTTTCAATAAACGAGCCTCTCGCTGCTCGCGCTTCCTCATTTATTGAAAACTAAGAATTTATACATCTATTCCACGGCACATTCGTCAATACATTCAAAAAATAATACATACCACCTCACCTGCTAAAATCTCGAAACGGAAAAATATCTATACAAAGGAGAGAAAGTATATGTGGGAAACACTTAGAAAAGAAGAAGTTGAAAAAACACTTAACACAGATTTTGAAAAAGGATTAAGTGATAGTGAAGTTTTAAAAAGGCAAACCCAATATGGTAAGAACGAATTAGAAAATACAAAAAAAGAAGGAATCATTGTCAAGTTTTTCAAACAATTTAATGATTTTATGATTATTATTTTAATCATGGCATCCATTGTATCAGCAGGTATATCTTGGTATCAAGGAGAAAATGACTATATTGACTCTATCATTATTATAGCGATTGTTGTACTAAATGCCATTATGGGAGTTTTACAAGAAGCAAAAGCAGAAAAATCAATTGAAAGTTTGAAAAAAATGACACCACAGATGTCAAAAGTTATTCGAAATGGAAAAGAAATAGAAGTACCATCAGAAACGTTAACTGTAGGAGATGTAGTTATTTTAGAGGCAGGAAACCGTGTGCCAGCAGATGGAAGAATTATAGAAAGTTTTAATTTTAAAGTAGAAGAATCTAGTTTGACAGGAGAGACAGAAGCTGTTGAGAAAGATGGAACTGTGATTTGTAAAAAGGGAATACCATTAGGGGATATTGTGAATATGGTATTTATGGGAAGCACAGTAGTAAATGGACATGCAAAAGTTGTGGTGACAGAAATTGGAATGCATACAAAAGTTGGAAAAATAGCCAATATGATTATCGAAAATGAATCACCAGAAACACCAATTCAAAAGAAATTAAATCAAGTAGGAAAAATATTAGGCGTCATTTGTTTAATCATCTGTTTAGTCATTTTTGTTATTGGAATTATTAAAAAAATACCACCAATGGAAATGTTTATGACTTCTGTTGGATTAGCAGTGGCAGCAATACCAGAAGGTTTACCAGCAATTGTTACCATTATGCTATCCATTGGAGTAACTAAAATGGCAAAACGAAATAGCATTATTCGAAAATTACCAGCAGTTGAAACATTGGGAAGTAGTAATGTTATCTGTTCAGATAAAACAGGAACATTAACACAAAATAAAATGAAAGTAGTAGAAATAAAAGCAGAAAATCCAAATTTTGCAATGGAATTGGCGACTATGTGTACAGATAGTAAGTTAGAGATAAATAATGGAAAAGTAGAAGTTGTTGGAGAGCCCACAGAAATGGCATTAGTAGAAGCTGCCTATATCAATAAATTAGACAAAAATAGATTGTATCAATCTATGCCTAGAGTGAATGAAATTCCATTTGATTCAACTAGAAAAATGATGACAACCATACATAAATTAGAGAATGGAAAATACAGAGTGATAACCAAAGGGGCACCAGATGTATTGTTAAAAAAATGTATAGGAATCAATAAAGAAAAAATAGCCAGTGAAAATGAAAAGATGGCCAATAAAGCATTAAGGGTAATTGCTGTGGCATATAAAGATATAGAGCATTTACCAAATAAAATAGAGAGTAATAGTATGGAAAATCATTTAACTTTTGTAGGATTAATTGGTATGATAGATCCTCCAAGAGAAGGTGTTAAAGAAGCAGTAGAAACTTGTAAAAAAGCAGGAATAAAAACAGTCATGATAACAGGAGACCATATTGCAACTGCAAAAGCAATTGCAGAAAAGATAGGCATATTCTCTAAAAAAGATAAAGCAATTACAGGAGAAGAATTAGATAAAATAAATCAAGAAAAGTTTGAAAAAGAAATTCAAAATTATACAGTTTTTGCAAGAGTAACTCCTGAACATAAAGTAAGAATTGTAAAAGCATGGCAAAAAAATGGTGCAGTTGTAGCAATGACAGGAGATGGTGTGAATGACAGTCCAGCACTAAAAAGTGCAGATATTGGAATTGCGATGGGAAAAGGTGGGACAGATGTTGCCAAAAATGCAGCAGATATGATTTTAGTGGATGATAATTTTGTAACCATTGTAGATGCTGTCAAACAAGGAAGAAATATTTATGATAATATCAGAAAAGCCATTCACTTCTTAATTGCAACAAATATAGGAGAGATTGTAACTATCTTTATGGGATTGGTTTTAGGGCTTCAATCACCATTATTGGCGATACAATTATTATGGATCAATTTAGTAACCGATTCTTTACCAGCAATTGCCATAGGATTAGAACCACCTGAAAAAGATATCATGGAAAGAAAACCAGTGGATTCAAAAAAAGGAATATTTGCAGATGGATTATGGAGTAAAATCATATTAGAAGGTATGATGATAGGTATGCTGACATTAATTGCATTTAGTATTGGAAATAAATATTATGGAGTAGAAGTTGGAAGAACAATGGCATTTATTAGTATGGGATTATTAGAACTTGTCCACAGTTTTAACATAAAAAGTGAAAAATCCATTTTTAAAGTGGGAATATTTGAGAATAAATTTTTAATAGGAAGTTTTATACTTGGAATCTTTGTACAGACAATTGTTGTATGCATTCCTACTTTAGTAGATATATTTAATGTAACAAACTTAACCCAAACACAATGGTTGATAACATTAGGAATTTCTATATTACCAATACCAATTATGGAATTACAGAAGAAAATGAATCAGCTAACTGTAAAAAAAGAGAAAAGAATAATGATAAAGCATACCATCCACGAAGGAAATAAAGGGTAAAACATTATGAAAATAGCTTTACAAAAGTCGTAAGGCTATTTTTGTTACAGTTCAGTGTCCCAGTCCAGGAAGATATATATATTATATTTTAAGCGGGTTTCGGGGGGACCGACACGCTACATACTGTTAATCAATCAACAACAGTCCCGTGGGAGTTGATTGATCTACAGTATGTAAAGTGTTGGGATAGCGAAAAATAATATATATATATCTTCCTGGACTGGGACACTGAACTGTAATCTATTTATTGTCAATTGGAAAAATTTTTTAAATCATGTAAAAAAATTAGTCATATTATTTTAGTATCAAGCATACAATATAGTGTAATCGTAAAGGGGGTATTTATATGGGACAAGTTATACCAAATAAATGGAAAAAGCATCTTGTATTAGTAGAATTTGGATTAAAAAAACAAGAAGATTTAGAAAATGAAATTCATCGATATCCTGCTTTTCATGTAAATACACTCATTAGTGATATAGAAAAGGAACTAAAGTCTAATCCCAATAGTGGTATGTACATTATTTCTTCTATTCCTTCACATGATTGTTTTAAACTTCCTAATTTTTGTATCAGTTCAATGGAGGATTTAGAAAAATTTAAAGCAAGTTTAGACAATGATTTTTTTGATAGATTTTCAGAGGTTTGGTATTGTAAAAAGCCTTTTCAAAATGGACATGATGTGATAACAGGCAGAATTTCTTTTGATAATCGAGATTGGATAAATTCTATTAAATACAGTCATAGTGTGGAACAAGTATGGAATTGTAGTCATAGAGAAATTGAAAAATTCAATAAAGATTCTAATGCAATTTATTTGCGTGCTTCTCGAGAAGGATGGGGAAGACATTATCATATTGATGAATTAAGAGTACCATCTAAGGAACATAAAGATAAAGTGATAAAAGGTTTCATACAAACAGTTAGAGGAATTGAATCACACAAAGAAAAAATAGAAGAATTTGAAAGCTATTTAAAAGATATCGGCATAGATGAAATTTGTTTAGAATATATGCTATCACAAAAAGGATTTTCCTTTATTGATTGGGATACAAATGATGATAAAAAAGTCATAGATAGTGTATTTCCTACAGAAGAGAAAAGCAAATTGGTAAGATGAGGTTTTTTTATGTTATATGTGATTAGGCATGGTAAAACAGATTGGAATTTAAAGAATAAAATCCAGGGAAGGGCAGATATTCCACTAAATGATTTTGGAATTCAAGAGGCAAATATATCGAAAAGTTTATTATGTCAGACAAATCTTTACAAAATTATTTCATCTCCTTTAATTCGTGCCAAAAAAACAGCAGAAATTATCAGTAATCATAAAACACCTGTTATGATAGATTTTAGACTGATTGAAAGAGACTTTGGAGAATTTGAAGGATTGAGGAAAGAAGATTTTGACTGTTCTTCATTTTGGAATTATTCGCTTGACTGTCATTATGATAAAGCTGAGACGGTTCAGCAATTATTAAATCGTGTTTACAATTTTTTAGATGAATATAAAGAAATGTATGAAAAAAAGAATGTATTATTAGTAACACATTCTGGAGTCATTCCAGCAATTTGTTGTTACTTTAAAGGAATCCCTAAAAATAACAATATATTTACTTATCATTTTAAAACTTGTGAAATTATTAAATTTTAGTTATTGGAGGGATTTTTTTGCAGAAAAATATTTTTGATCAGCCTAACAAATATATACAAGAAATTGTTACAAAAGTTAGAATTCGTGAGGACAAGTTGAAAAAATTCAAAGGAAAAACAATGGCCTTTGTATTTTTTACAAAATTTTGTGATGTTCAATGTTCACACTGTTTTTTTAGGTCTGATAATGAAGGATATGATTTACCAAGGGAACAGTATGAATTTTCAGAAGAAGGGTTTGAGAAATTTATCACATTTATCAATAGCTCAAATAATGGATATTTATCTATTTTAGGTGGAGGAGAGCCCTTCAAAAAATTTGAATATATTAAAGAAACGATTAAAAGAGCAGAAACAGATAGAATTGTCATTGTGACAAGTGGTATGTGGGCAGCAGATGCTAAAATTTGTAGAAATATGATTGGTGAAATGTATGAAGCATTGTGTCAAAGAAAAACACCCACAAAAGTGGTTCTTCGAATCAGTATGGATAAATGGCATATAGCTAAAATTGGCATTGATTGTATTTTTCATATTATGGATGTATTTAAAAATTTCTTTGCAGATAAAGAAAATTTTGAATTACAATTACATACTTTAACAGATGATGACTCTATTGAAAAAGTAATAAAACATTATCCTGGATGTACAAGAACAGATATGCAAAAATATGTATCAGATAATGAAGACATCCTAAAAATTGGATTATATCGATATGCCTTGCATTTTTCGGATGGGTATAAAATCAGTGTCGGAATTGCTCAGATATTTCATTCTAATTTAAAAGTTAATTTAAAAAATCCCAATATTGACTTAGAACAATTAATCACGCTTTTTGATAATGATATGAAATACAATTCTTTTAGCAATCCTTCACTAGTAAAAAATAAAAATGATGAGTGGGGATTAGATTTTTTGATTAGTTATAATGGAAATATTGCTACATGGGGAAATGAGCAGTTGTATGGTTTAAATAATTTATATACAGATTCTTATGAGAAGATTATTTCTAATATATATACCAATATCATTTCTTATTCTTTGTTAGATAAAGGTTATTTTTATCGAACACAAATTATTAGTGAAGTTAACCCATTAGCAGTACTTAGATCGAAAGCAATTCATATTAGAGATTATGCAGGGGCATCTATTTTAGAAGAAAATCATACAGTTTTATATTATGCGATTAGAGTTATCCAGGACTATTTGAAAGAAAATGTATTAACCTTAGAAGAATTATCTGGATTGTCAAAACAATTGTTAGATATGATAAAAAGTAGAAAATATATTGTAAAAAAATGGTATGAAAATACTTCTTATTCTATTATAAAGCAATATATGGAAAAATTGACTTTTGATGAAAATGAATGGAGAGATTTATTTAATTTGATATATTTTGGACATTATGCAGTTTCAAAAGAGCAAATAGAGGAAGGAATATGCTTTTTTAATAAACATGCTAGTAAAAAAATTAATCGATTAGAAGATGTGCTAGAAAATTCAAAAGAACATTATCAGAGATTAATTGAAAGACTAACCTTTATGAAACCAGAGGCAAAAAAATTATGTATGGAAAATGATAAAAAAGTTGAAGCAATATAAGGATAAAAAAATATTGACATGCCAACAGAATAAATATAATATATAGATATAGAAAATAAAAGGGATAAATAAAAATGAAAAAAATTGTATTAGAAGTTATAAAATTAGTCGTGCTTACGATAGCGCTAAATATTATATTGAATGTAATTAAATATATGTTTGATTTGCAAATAAATGAGATTGGAAGTTATGTAATATATGCGATTAAACACTTATGTATCATATGTATGGGAGTAAACATATTATGGGAAGATTTGGATTTACAAACAGTAAAAAAAATTACTATATGTTTTACAATTGTGATAGTAGTATATAATATTTTTTATACTGTGAAGGCTATTGTAGAATCTGAAGAACTATTAGCTAATGATACTTCTCAAAGTACATTTCAATATGATGATTCCTTAACGGAAAGGGAAAATGAAGAAATAAAAGAATTTATGGAGACACTAGAAGGTGCGAGCCAAAATCTGAAACAGTATTTAGAAGAAGGAAAAGGCGAATATTATGCACAGTTATTTAGAATATATGTTATCATATTTAATATTATAACAGCTGCACTATATTGTTTTGTAGCGCCAAAATGGTTTGATTTACAAGAATAAAAGAATGTATACAAAAAATATTTGATTTTGATAAGGAACAAAAGATAGAATCACTGCATGCGTTATATAAAAAAGTAGAAAAATATGCTTGCAATATAAGAAAAAATATGATAAAATAGCTATGCTTTAAAAATGGCATAGCTATTTTGGCATCGGCAATCTTGATGCTTTTGAGAAAACTTAAAATAAAAACAATTAAGTAAAAAGTTCTTATAAAGCAAGATTTGTCAAATCTCGACTTGTGAAAAACACAGGTTATAAATCCATAGGGAGGTGAAAGATAATGAATAAATACGAAAGTATTATCATTGTTAATCCAAATGTTGATGAAGCAGGTTTAAAAGCTTTAGAAGAAAAATTTACAGGATTAATCAATGAAAATGGTAAAGTGGAATCAGTTGAAGAAATGGGAAAAAGAAAATTAGCTTATGATATTAAAAAATTCAAAGAAGCTACATATGTTTTATTCAACTTTGAAGCAAAACCAGAATTAATAGCTGAACTTGAAAGAGTTTACAGAATTACAGATGACATTATCAAATTTATTACAGTAAAAGTAGAAAAATAAGGAAAAAACAAAAAAAGAAATACTAAATAAAGAAGGGGCCTTTATTTAAAGTAAAGAAAGGTGATAAGATATGAATAAAGTAATTTTAATGGGAAGATTAACAAGAGATCCAGAAACAAGATATACACAAACAAGTAATACATTAGTATCTTCATTTAGTCTAGCAGTTAATAGAAGATTTGTAAGACAAGGAGAAGAAAGACAAGCAGATTTTATTAATATTGTTGCATGGGCTAAATTAGGAGAATTTTGTAGCAAATACTTTAAGAAAGGTCAACAAGTAGGTATTGTTGGAAGAATTCAAACAAGAACTTGGGATGATGACCAAGGTCAAAAACATTATGTGACAGAAGTTGTAGCAGAAGAAGCATATTTTGCTGATAGTAAAAGAGATGGAGAAACACCAAATAATACAGCTTTTGAAAACACATTTGGAAATACAGCACCTGGAAGTATGGGAGCAGATTTTGAAATGTCTTCAAGTGATGACCTACCATTCTAATTTGTTAGGGGGGAAAATAGAAAATGGCAGATAAAAAACAAAATAAAAGAAATAATAAAAACTATGATGAGGATTACAATCCAAGATTCAGAAAACAAAGAAAAAAAGTATGTTTATTATGTAGTGATAAAAACTTTGTTTTAGATTACAAAAATCCAGAACAATTAAGAAAATTTATCAGTGATAAAGGTAAAATCTTACCAAGAAGAAATACTGGAATGTGTGCAAAACATCAAAGAGATATCACACTTGCTATTAAAAGAGCAAGACATATTGCTTTATTACCATATGCACAAAAATAATAAACTTTAAAAATTATTAAAAAGGACTAGAAGTATCAAAACTTCTAGTCTTTTTGTATTATAAATGATTTATCATAAAAATAGCCTCATAAGGAGGCTAATAGTTCCGTTCATTATCATTTTCATCTTTGCTATCATTATTTTGCCGTGTTTTCATTTGTTCTTTAATTGTCGAAATAAATGCTGACATTTTTTCTGCAATTGTAAAACTAAGTACAAGTGCTGAGAAAATAATGGCCATCGAAATGATTGCTGCATCCCATGAAATCAACTTGATTTTCGCTAAAATAGCAAAGAGTAAGCTCATTAAGAACATTACTATACAGTACATAAAAAACTTCCTTATGGAATCTGATTCTATATGCTCTAGAATCGTTAATGTAGTAACATGTTTAATATTATAACATAATTAGGGGAGAAAATAAAGAATTTCTTGCTAAATTATGTAAAATATAGTAAAATAGAGTTACAATTTATTGTTTTACATAGGAACTAATCAGAATGTTAATATATAAATACTATTGGCTGTGAATTGTAACAAAATAGAAATGTTATTAAAGCGTAAATCAGCAATTATAAATAATCATAGTAATAAGGAAAAGTATAGAAAAATTCATTTTTAAATAAATAGGGGGAAATAAGCATGAATCAAGAATTATTACAATTAGTAAAAGAAGTAGAAAAAAAGATAGAACCACAATTTAAGAAAATGGATGACATTTGTAGCAAAAATAGTATAAAAGTCATTGAAGCTTTTCAAGAATGTAATTTACAAGAAATGCATTTAGCAACTTCAACAGGATATGGAATTGATGAAGTAGGAAGAAATAAAATAGAAGAAATTTATGCAAAGGTATTTAGAGCAGAAGATAGTTTAGTAAGAGCACAATTTATATCAGGAACACATGCTTTAGCAATTACTTTGTCTGCTTTATTGCGTCCAAATGATACTATGATTAGTATCACAGGTGCACCATATGACACTTTACAAACAGTTATTGGAATTGGAAAAGAAGTAAGTGAAAGTTCCTTAAAAGCTTTCGGAATACATTATGAACAAATTGAATTAATAAATAATGATTTTGATATCGAAACCATTAAAGAAAGATTATCAAAAAATAATGTTAAATTAGTAGAAATCCAAAGATCAAGAGGGTATTCTACAAGAGAAAGTTTAACAATAGAAAAGATAGAAAAAGCAATTCAAGCTATAAGAGAAGTTAATAAGGATGTTATCATTATGGTAGATAATTGCTATGGAGAATTTGTACAAGATAGAGAGCCAATTGAAGTGGGAGCAGATATTGCAGTAGGTTCATTGATGAAAAATTTAGGTGCTGGAATTGCTACAAGTGGTGCATATATTGTAGGAAAAGAACATTTAATCAAATTATGTGCAGAAAGATTAACAGCACCAGGAATTGGAAAAGAAATTGGTCCATCATTAAATCAAAATACCAATTTATTAAAAGGATTATTCTTTGCACCACAGGTAGTAGCAAGCAGTGTTAAAACAGCAGTATTTGCAAGTGCCATTTTAGAAGAATTAGGATACACAGTAGAACCAAAATACAATGATGAAAGAGCAGATATTGTACAAACGATTCATTTGGGAACAGCTGAAAAATTAATAAAATTCTGTCAAGGAATACAAAAGGGGTCTCCAATTGACTCATGTGTTGTACCAGAACCAAGTCCAATGGGAGGATATGAAGATGAAGTCATCATGGCTGCAGGAACATTTACAGAAGGGTCAACCATTGAACTTAGTTGCGATGGACCAATTAGAGAACCATATATTGCTTATATGCAAGGTGGATTAACCTATGACTATGGAAAATATGGTATATTAAAAGCAATAGAAGAAATGAAAAAATAATGTTCAAATGGTGGGACGAAAAGGGAATTTGGGGACGGACTCATTTTTCCCTTTTTACCAATTAAATTAAAAAATGTATTTATTTAGATTATTGTAATAAAAAGGGAAAAATGAGTCCGTCCCCAAATTCCCTTTTCGCCCTACCAATTGGATAGAAAGGAATTTGTTTTGAATAAAGTAATTGTAATAGGTGGTGGTCCTGCCGGAATGATGGCAGCGATTACTGCAAAAGAAAATAAAAATGATGTTTTGATAATAGAAAAAAATAATCAATTAGGAAAAAAGTTGTTAATTACAGGAAAAGGAAGATGTAATATTACATCTTCTTTAGAGATGGAAGATTTTATCAAAAATACACCAGGAAATGGAATGTTTTTATACAGTGCGTATCAACAATATACCAATAAAGACATTATTCACTTTTTAAAACAACAAGGATTAGAGGTAAAAGAAGAAAGAGGAAATCGAATTTTTCCAGTAACAGATAAATCTATTGATGTTTTAAAATGTTTTACGAAAAAGATTAAAGAATTAGATATAGAAATAAAATATAATACAAATGTGGTAGAAATTTTAACAGAAATAATAGATGGAGAAACTGTAGTAGCTGGTGTAAAAACAGATAAAGAAATCATAAAAGCCAATAAAGTCATATTAGCAACAGGTGGGAAAAGTTATCCATTGACAGGTTCTACAGGGGATGGATATCAATTAGTAGAAAAGTTAGGTCATAGTATAACACCAATAAAACCATCTTTAGTTCCTTTGGAAGTATATGATAAAACAGAATGTAAGGAATTGCAGGGATTGAGCTTAAGAAATGTGGAAATAAAATTAATGGATATAGAAAAACATAAACAAATATATGAAGACTTTGGAGAAATGCTATTTACACATTTTGGAGTTTCAGGACCAACTATTTTAAGTTCATCAGCGCATCTGGTTAGATATAAAAATATCGACAGATTATTTCATGAAAAAAAGATTGTTTTAAAAATAGATTTAAAACCAGTTTTAGATGAAAAAAAACTAAATGATAGAATTTTAAGAGATTTTGAAGAAGTAAAAAATAAACAGTTTAAAAATAGTTTAGACAAATTGCTACCACAAAAATTAATACCAGTTGTAATTGCTAGAAGCGAAATACATCCTAATAAAAAAGTAAATGAAATAACAAAAAAGGAAAGAGAAAGACTAATAAAAGAAATAAAGGACTTCGAAATCATCATCAAAGGATTTAGACCAATAGAAGAGGCAATCATTACAAGCGGAGGAATTCGTATTAAAGAAATTAACCCCAAAACAATGGAATCTAAAAAAGTAAAAGGCTTATATTTTGCAGGAGAAATCATTGATGTAGATAGTTATACAGGAGGATTTAATTTACAAATAGCATATTCTACAGGATATGTAGCAGGGATGAACTAATGAGGGAAAAATGAGTCCGTCCCCAATTTCCCTCTTCGCCGTCCTCAAAATCCCTTATTCAAAAATAAAAAGAAAAGGAAGAGAAGATGAATCGTTATTTAACAATAAAGGATAATATAGAAACAGAAATTGTTGTAAAAAAATCAAAATTTATTGCGAATTTTATAAAAGTAACCTCAAAGGAACAAGCGGAGGAAGAAATCAAAAAAATAAAAAAGAAATACTTTGATGCAAGACATAATTGTATTTCTTATAGAGTATTAGAAGATGAAAAAATTGTAGAAAGATTTAGTGATGATGGAGAACCTTCTGGAACTGCAGGAGGACCAATGCTGAATATTTTACAAAAAAATAATTTAGTAAATGTATTGATTGTTGTCACAAGATATTTTGGAGGAATATTACTAGGAACTGGTGGTTTAGTTAGAGCGTATTCAGATAGTTTGCAAAAAGCAATCGAAGAAAGTGAATTGCTAGAACTAACAATTGGAACAGAGTGTGAAGTGAAGTTAGAATACAATTATTTTGAGAAATTTAAATATTATTGTAAAAATAGTGAAATTCAAATAAAAGATACGACTTATACAGAACAAATTGTTTGTAAAATTGAAATGGAAGAAGATAAAAAAGAGAAATTATTAAAAGATTATGCATTAAAAAATCTTAATTTATTGAATATAGAAGTTTTATCTAAAAAATATATAGAAAAAAGTATATCAAAATAATTGTTTTATAAACAAAATGGAAAAAATTACCAATTTATCTTGCAAATTATCAGCTGTAAGCATATAATCTGAATTGTAAAATATTTACAATTTGTTTTTTGGAGGAAAAATTATGAAAGAAAAGATTACAGTCTTAATTGCAGATGACAATCAAGAATTTAGTCAAACATTAGCATCATACATAGATGCGCAAGAAGATATGGAGGTTATTGCGAAAGCCAAAGATGGAACAGAAGTAATAGATATTATTGCAAATACAGTACCAGATGTTATATTACTAGATGTAATTATGCCACATTTAGATGGATTAGGTGTTTTGGAAAATATTAATAAAATTAAAATAGCGAAAAAACCAATTTGCATTATGCTATCAGCAGTTGGACAAGATAAAATTACACAAAGAGCCATAGAGTTGGGAGCACAATATTATGTAGTGAAACCTTTCGATATTGAAGTACTAATACAAAGGATAAGAGAGTTTAAATTTTATAAACCAACAACGACAAATACAAACAATAACTTTATCACAAGGGAAACAAAGCCACAATACATAGAGATATCTTCAGATAATACAAAGTCAGAAGAAAATTTAGAAGCATTAGTAACAAACATTATTCATGAAGTTGGTGTACCTGCACATATTAAAGGATATCAATATCTAAGAGAAGCCATTATGATGGTAGTAAATGATATAGATGTGATTAATCAAATTACGAAAAGTTTATATCCACAAATTGCACGTAAATTTAATACTACGCCGAGTCGCGTAGAAAGAGCTATTCGCCATGCGATTGAAGTAGCGTGGGGAAGAGGTCAACAAGAAGTGGTTGAAAATATATTTGGTTATACCATTTCAGCTGCTAAAGGAAAGCCAACAAATAGCGAATTTATAGCAATGATAGCTGATAAGTTACGTCTTGAATTAAAATCAGCATAAGATATGCTTAAAAGTATTGCAAGAGTAAGAAAACATAAAATTAAATAATCTGCCTACAAGACTATAAACTCTATGAAGATAGGCATAGAAAAAGTGGAAAATCATTGACCAAGGCAATAAATCAAAAGTTCATAGGACAATAAACTTCCAAGATTTATTGGTTAATATTTTAAATGTTAATCAGTAGAAATTGGAGGTTTTTTATATCAAATAATAGAAATGATGATGAGCAAGTATCAGATATAGATAGTTTTACTAAAAAATTAACTAAAATTGCGAATTATAGAAATAATATTTTCATAAATAAGACTGAAAAAGAAATAATAGAATTACAGGATGCTGTTGAGAATATAAATAATTTATTTAATAATGATTTACTATTATGACTCCAGCCAAATATGTTAGTGAAGTCATAGAAAAAATTTAAAATTTATATTTTAATAAGCCTTATATTATAAAATATGTGGGTAAACAGATTATTGAGGAATTATTGTCAGAAGCTGTAAATAAATTGGAAACAAATTTAGGAATAAAAATCGAAAGAAATCAAGAAGAAAGGATAGAAATCAAAAGTATATATAAAACACTTCATATTGTTACATCGTATATTAAGAATGTAGTACAAAAAAAAGATTTAACAAGTCAAGAAGAATCATTAAAACGAATTACATTACAAAGATTGAACTATCTTATGTTAGATAATAATATTGATAGTGTTACTTTAATTTCAATGTTAACAAGAAAAGAGTTTATAGATTTTTACAAACACGAGTATAAGAATATAAATGAGAATAGAATTATTTTGAATAGAATATTTTTAGGTGTAGAATATGAAGAATATATAGCGGCTATGCAAAGAGCTAGAGAAATAGAAATAACAAGTATAAACATTCAGAAACCACTTAATATATTTGAAATTAATGAAGAAGAATTATATGATTTTTGTTACAATTGGTTTGAAAATTTGAAAGTAATCTATGAGGAAATCTATAATCAAACAATGAAAAATAATAATTATAAGAAAAAGGGAATATTTAAGTATTGTTTAAATGTGAACGAAAAAGAAAAAAATAGTTTTTGGAGAGTAAGCTGGAAATTATTAAAATATGAAAGTAATACATTAGATATAGAAATAGATAAAAGCTAAAAAGATAAAAATTTTGAAACAATAAAAGAGAGAAATGCTACATCTATGAAAACAGGGCATTGCATTTCAGCATTCCTTGGTAGTAAAAAATGTTTATATAGTTCATTACGCTCTATTTTTTATGAAGGAATATGTGAAGGATTAAATATTAAGTGTAGTGGGATAAGTGTCGGAGGAGCAAGAGAAAATTTATTAATATAGTGCGTAGAAATTTTAACGTTTCCTGTTGAGATTTCATGAAAAATCTCTTAAAATCATACCAATAAACATCATCAAATAAAACCAATAAATATTTATTTCATAAGAAAAAACTACTTTTAATTTAGTCAAAAAATAGACTAATAAGTCTAAAAAATAATTTGCACTAAGTAAATAAATTTGATACAATATAGCGATAAAAAACATTAGGAGGTTTGTAGAAAATGGAAAAACGGGAGGCAATAGTAGTAAAAGTACTTAAATATTTTATTGTGGCACTTGTGGCACTTGTGATAGGAGCCATAATAGGTTTGCAAGAAAGACAAGAATATGCTCAGAATGCATATAATTTGGGAAAGGCCGAATATGTGGGATTAGAAAATATGCCACAAGAAAAATCGGCGGAATTTCAAAGAAAAATTCAAGAAATTATGAATTCAGAACTGAGTTTAAAAGAGCAAAAAGAAGCCATGGATGAAATACTTGACATTTTATCTGAGTAT
Organism: uncultured Clostridia bacterium; assembly: GCA_944388805.1. GTDB lineage: Bacteria > Bacillota > Clostridia > TANB77 > CAG-508 > CAG-269. Next base: position 18,701 of record CALXKE010000021.1, read on the forward strand.
AGTGATGCTAATATTATATTGCCGGAAGAACAATAGTATACTATTGATTTGTAAAACAATGAAGAGGTACATCTTTAAGCAAGGTGTACCTCTTTTTAGAACTTAAATATATATTGTTGAAGAAAGAGTAAAGAAAGCTTCTCTTCGGAAGAGATTTTCATGTATAAAATGAAAAAATCTGGAAATACTGAAAATAAATACATAAGAAACTAAGGAGGTACAGATGGAAGATATCGATTTAAAAAATATGGTGATTTTAAAAGATTTACCATCCAATATCGTGAAAGAAGCCTATGTGGTTTTTAAATCTCATAAAATGATAAAAAAATTCCAAAAGATAAATAAAAGCACAGAACAAAAGAAAGTAAATAGAGAGAATGAAGATAGTCAATATGCAATAAAAGAAGCAGAAATGTTAGTATCAGAATATATAGAAAGAGTAGAAAAGTCTGAGAAAGAAGTCATTTTAAATTCTAAAGTTAATAAAAAATTAAAAAAGTATGCATATATAGCTAGTGTTATTATGGTATTACAATTTATATTATTAATCATTAAATAGGCATAAAACACCTCCTCCAAACATATAGTTTAACAAGAAACCAAGGAAGAGGTGTTTTTTATATGGAAAGAACAATGACAGTAGAAGAAAGAATTAGACGAGCAGAAGAGATTTACGAGCGTAGAAAAAGAAATGAAGGACTAACAGTTGTTCAAGAGGGAGAAAATAAAAAAGAAAAAAAAGATATAAAATTGTTAAAAAAAATGATTATTCAACTGTTAGTTTGTATATGTATTTATTTAGTCATTTATACAATACAAAATAAGCAGTATATTTTTTCAGAAGATTTCATTAATAAAGTTAATGAAATCATTTCTTATGATATTGATTTTAGAAAATTATATGAGGATGCAAAAAATTATGTAATAGGAATATTTACTCAAGAAAGCGAAAATCAGGAGCAAAACGAAAGTCAGAATCAAAATGAAAGTAATGAGGAAAATGCAACAGAAAATACAGAAATGAACAATGGGATAGGAGGTGCAGTAGAGCAAAGCCCAGAAGGAACTGAGCAAGTAAAAGAAAATCAGAGTTTATCTCAAGAAGAGCAAGACATTCTAAATGTAAAAAATACAACAAGTTTTATAAAACCAGTAGAAGGAACAATCAGTTCTATATATGGTTATAGAGATACGGCAACAGGAACAGTGCCCAAAAATCATACAGGAACAGATATAGCAGCAGTGACAGGAACCAAAATCAAATCAGCAACTGATGGACAGGTGGTTCTGGCTTCAGAAGAGGGAGATTATGGAAAACATATCAAAATACAAATAGGAGAAGTGAGTATTATTTATGCACATTGTAATAGCTTATATGTAAAAGAAGGGGATATGGTTACACAAGGACAAGAAATAGCAGAAGTAGGGTCTACTGGAAATTCAACAGGTCCCCATTTGCATTTTGAAATTCGAATATCAGAAAGAACGGTTGATCCACAAAAGATATTAGAATTATAAAGGAGAAAAGATGAAATTTAGAATTGATTTAAAAATATTTATACTTGTTATATTATTCCTGATAACGAAACAAATAAAAATATATGCTATGATTATGGTATTTGCCATCATTCATGAATTTGGACATTTACTTGCAGGAATTTTATTAGGGATGAAACCAGAGAAAATAGAAATAAGATTATTTGGAGTATCCATTGATTTTAATTTAAAAAGAAAAGACTATAATGTTAAGATAAAAAAAGGAAATCTTTTAGAAATCAAAAAAATATTTGTGGCATTAGCTGGTCCAACAACAAATGCATTCATTATTATTATTTTAATGGCATTTCATCATTTCAACTTCAATGAATATGATAACATGATAATCATATTTTCGAATATAACATTAATTATCTTTAACATATTACCAATATATCCATTAGATGGTGGAAGAATACTAAAGAGTATGATTTATATTTTTAAGGGAAAACATATTGCTGAAAAATACATATATAGAATATCATATGTAACTTTAATAATAATAACTATAGTAAGTAGTATAGCGATATTATATTTAAAAAATATAGCGATATTCTTAGCAATTATTTTCTTATGGGGATTACAAATAAAGGAAAACAGAATATATACGAATCGAAAAAGATTACATGATACGATACAAGAAGAAATAAATAAATATGATGAACAAAGTACCAATATTCCTATACAAAATGAGCATTATATAGATTATACGCAAAGAGACCAAGAAACAGTAGAATTAAAAGAATAAAAATGATAGGAAGAAAAATGAAATAATTCCGAAAAATAGATATACAATTCCATAAATGAATAAAGATAAACAAATACTATTAAAGAATAACTCTAAATAGTATTTGTTTATTTTTGTACAGATTGGTATTTCCGTAGGAAATATATAATACAATTTATATGTAATAAAATTGTAATATTTTAGCAATATTTTTGTAATTTTAGCAACAAATATCATTGACAATTAATGGATTTCGTTATATGATATACACATCAAAAATATGTGTTTTTAAATCCTAAGGAGGAAAATTATGGGAGAAGTAATTGTCATCACATCAGGGAAAGGTGGAGTAGGAAAAACAACTACAACAGCAAATCTAGGATCAAGTTTAGCATTAGAAGGGAAAAAAGTCGTACTAATAGATACAGATATAGGGCTACGTAATTTAGACGTTGTAATGGGACTAGAAAACAGAATAGTATATGACATAGTTGATGTTGTAGAAGAAAAATGTAAATTAAGACAAGCATTAATAAAAGATAAAAGATTTAAAGAATTATACCTATTACCAGCAGCCCAAACAAGAGATAAAAGCGCAGTAAATGAAGAACAAATGAGAAATCTAGTTGGAAAACTAAAAGAAGAATTTGATTATATATTAATAGACTGTCCTGCAGGAATAGAGCAAGGTTTTAAAAATGCCATTGCTGGAGCAGATAGAGCAATTGTAGTTACGACAGCAGAAATATCAGCAATAAGAGATGCTGATAGAATTATAGGACTTTTAGAATCATCAGATATAAAAAATCCAGAGTTAGTGATTAATAGAATAAGACCTAATATGGTGAGAAAAGGTGAAATGATGGATGTAGATGATATTGTTGATTTACTATCTATTGATTTAATTGGTGTTGTACCAGATGATGAATATATCATTACACAAACTAATAAAGGGGAACCAGTTATACAAAATAGAAGAGCGCCATCAGGAAAGGCATATATTGAAATTGCGAAAAGAGTGTTAGGAGAAAAAATCGAAGTAACCATACCAGGTAGAGAAAAAGGATTTTTTGCAAAATTAAAAAGACTATTTAAAAAATCATAATAAAACAAAGGGCGGAGGGAAATTTAAGAATGTTTGAAAGCATAATGAAATTCTTTAATAAATTAAAAAAGAAAGAAGAAAAAACAGTCCCACATTCAAAAGAAGCTGCTAAAGAAAGATTACATTTAGTTCTTATGCAAGACAGAGCAAATGTTTCAGCAGATTTCTTAGAATTGATGAAACAGGAAATTATAGAAGTAATAAAAAAATATATAGATATAGATGAAGGAGCAATCGATGTAAGATTAACCAATAAAGAAAATGAAGATGGTACCAATGGAGCTCCAGCATTATATGCGAATATTCCTATATTAAACATAAAAAATGAAGCAAGAAAAATGGAAAAGAAGAAAGAAGAAGAAAAAGATAATCAGCAAGAAGAAACAACAAATCAAGAAAAAGAAGATGAGAAAGAAAATAAAGAATTAGAGTCAACAGAAGTGGAAAATGAAAAACAAGATGATAAAACAAAAGAAGAAAATGCAAGTTCTGAAAGTGAAAAAGAAAAGATAAAAGAAAAAGAAAATATTGAAAATAATAAAGATAAAAAAGAAGAAAATATAAATTCAGAAAAAAAAGAAAAAGTTGCAGAAGAAAAAGAAACAAAAGAAAGATTAAATCAAAAAAAATAATAGAAAAAGAGTGATTTAATGAGAAAAAGAGAATTAAAAAATATGGAGTGGGGAATCTTAATTACTGCAATTATTCTGTGTATTATAGGAATAGTTGCATTATTTTCTGCCACGCAAGAAACTGAATATGAAGAATTCACAAAACAGATTATATGGTTTGTGGTTAGTTTAATCGCTATGGTAATTGTTATGTTTATAGACTACAATTTGTTGTTAAAAGCATCACCAGTAATATATGGCATATTTATTGTACTATTAATAGGGGTATTATTTACATCTCCCATTAATGGAGCAACAAGTTGGTATAATATATTTGGCTTTTCATTTCAACCTGGAGAATTTGATAAAGTATTTGTGATATTATTTTTAACATATACGATTATAAAAATTCAACGTAAAGGACAAGATGAAATCAATAGAATAACAAAATTACCAATTGCATTAGCGGTTGTGGGATTACCAATTTTGTTAATTGTCATGCAACCTGACTATGGAACAGCATTAGCCTATATTGTAGCAATGGCATTAATGTTATTTTCAGCAGGTTTGGATAAAAAATATATTATAGGAACGATTTTATTAATTGTGATTGCAGTTCCATTATTATATAATTTTGTATTACCAGAACATGCCAAATCTAGAATTGATGTGTTTTTAAACCCGGAATCAGATTCTAGAGGGGCTGGATATAACATTATTCAATCTAAAATTGCCATAGGCTCTGGCGGACTAACAGGAATGGGAATCTTAAAAGGAAATCAAACACAATTAGGATTTTTGTATCCAAAAACAACTGACTTTATCTATTCTGTTATTGGAGAAGAAATGGGCTTTATCGTAGCAGGTGGTATTATTTTACTATATGTATATTTAATAACCAAATGTATTTATATTGCCAAAACTGCAAAGGATAAAGCAGGTTCTTTAATTGCCATAGGAATCACAGGAATATTCTTATTCCATGTACTAGAAAATATAGGAATGGTTATGGGATTATTACCAATAACAGGTGTACCACTACCTTTTGTTAGTTATGGAGGAAGTTCTTTAATTACTAACTTTATATGTATAGGACTATTATTAAATATTAGTGGTAAAAGACAAAAGACAATTTTTGTTCAATAAAAGGAATTACAGTTCTGTGTAGATGAGCTTGTATATAATTAGGTCTTTTTATAGAGATAAAAAATATATATTTTATAAGGAGAAATGATGAATTATATCAAGAAATTAAAAATAGGAAATGTAGAACTAGAAAATAATTTAATCTTAGCACCTATGGCAGGTGTTACCAATAGACCATTTAGAATGATATGTAAAGAATATGGAGCAGGAATGGTTTGTACAGAAATGGCAAGTGCAAGAGCAATGTTTCACAATGATTTAAAAACTAAGCGATTGTTAAATACAGAAGGAGAAAAAAGACCAATTAGTATGCAAATTTTTGGAAGTGATGAAGAATCCATGGCATATGCAGCAGAACAAGTAAGTGAGATTGCAGATATTGTAGACATTAATATGGGATGTCCTGCACCAAAAGTTGTTAAAAATGGTGATGGTAGTAAATTATTATTAGATTTAGAAAAAGCAGAAAGTATTTTAAAAACAGTCATTCGACATTCAAAAGTACCAGTTACATTAAAAATCAGAAAAGGTTGGGATAAAGAAAACATTGTAGCTGTAGAGATTGCAAAAATTGCAGAATCTGTTGGAATATCAGCAATAACCATACATGGAAGAACAAGAAGTGAATTTTATACAGGAAAAGCTGATTTAGACATCATAAAACAAGTAAAAGAAAGTGTGCGTATTCCGGTTATTGGAAATGGAGATGTGGTAGATGGTGAATCAGCAAAAAGAATGTTTGAATATACTGGTGTAGATGGCATTATGATTGGAAGAGGAGCGTTTGGAAAACCATGGATATTTAAAGAAATTATGGAATATCTAGAAACGGGTAAAAAAATAGAAGAACCAAACAATTATGAAAAATTAAAAATAATAGAGAAACATATAAATTTAGCAGTAGAGGAAAAAGGAGAAATTGCTGTTAAGGAACTTCGAAAACATATTGCATGGTATACAAAAAATCTTAAAAATTCAAGTGAATTTAGAAATTCAATTAATAAAATAGAAACCAAAGAGGAATTAATTCATAAAATAGAAGAATATTTTAAAAGTCTCTAGAATAAGATGTAGCAAAGTACCGTTCAGTGTCTAATTCCTCGAAGGTATATATATTATATTTTTCGCTATCCCAACACTTTACATACTCTAACTAAATCAGCTCCCACGGGACTGTCGCTGATTTGATAAGAGTATGTAGCGTGTCGGTCCCCACGAAACCCGCTTAAAATATAATATATATACCTTCGAGGAATTAGACACTGAACAGAAACTTACTTGTTTTATTAGGAGGCTTTTTTTTGAATAAAAACAAATTATTAAAAAAATTGATAATCATAATTAGTTTAATAGTTATTTTTTTCACTACATTTTTTTATATAACCAAGAGTAAAAAAATAAAAATTGGAAATAATAGTAGTAGTCAAGAAATGATTGAAAATATTTTAAATATTAGTTCATATGAAAGTGTAATAGAAGTAGAAATTAATAGTAATAAAAATGTAAATAAATATGTGATAAAACAAACCTACATAGCACCAGATATGTCAGAACAAGAAATATTAGAACCAGAAAACATACAGGGGATAAAAATTACGAAAACAGAAAATGAATTAAAAGTGGAAAATAGCAATTTAAATATATCAAAAATATATAACAATTATCCATACATGACAGATAATTGTATGGACTTAAATACATTTATAGAAAGATATAAACAAAATGGTGAACGAGAATATGAGGAAAAAGATAATGAAATTATATTAGAAACAGAAAATGAAGAAAATCCATATACAAAATATAGAATATTATATATTAGCAAAGAAACAGGGAAACCTACTAAAATGGAAATAAAGGATAATAGCAAAAAAACATTAATTTACATATTATATAAAGAAGTAAAGTTTCAATAAAAACTTTACATGACTAATATTTAAAATAGAACACATACTTGATAATATAACAATATTGGGAGTGAAAAAAATGGTAATAAAAAGAGGAGATATGTTTTATGCAGATTTAAGCCCAGTAGTAGGTTCAGAACAGGGAGGAATTAGACCTGTATTAATTATACAAAATGATTTAGGAAACAAATATAGTCCGACAGTTATTGCAGCGGCTATCACGTCACAAACAGGAAAAAATAAATTACCAACACATATAGAAATTGATTCAGAAAGTTGTGGATTGAAAAATAATTCAGTTGTTCTAACAGAGCAAATACGAACAATAGATAAAAGCCGTTTGAAAGAAAAGATAGGTCATATAGATGATGAAAAAATTATTAATCAGGTAAATAATGCATTAGGTGTGAGCTTTGGGCTAGAAGAATAAGAGCCTTGTTGCCTTTTAACAGTAAGAAAAGAGGATTTAACCAAAAATTAAATCCTCTTTTTCATATTATACTCTTAATTTTTTTATAGCTTTAATTTCTTTATATAAATTTTCAATAATTGCTTTTCTAGTATTATAAGCTTCTATGTATTCTTCATGAATTTGCTCTAAATTATCAACTGTCTCACCAGGTTTTGCTAATATTTTAATTCCTTCTTCATAATAACTTCTGTCTTTTTCGCTATTTGCTTTTTCCATTTTTTCTTTATATTTTTTCATTTGTTTTAAACGTTTAATATCTTCTGTCAAAGTATCAAGATAACTTTGAGTACAAGTGATCTCATATTCAATATCATCGATAACAACTTTAAATAAAGTACGAACAATAACTGCATTACTTTTTCCGAGTTTAGTCTCTTCAGCAAGTTGATTCAATGTTCCAGAATAATCTGGAGTGACAGAAGGTTTGGTCTCATCAACTAATATTTTTAAAGTATCAGATATGCCAACATGAGATTTATATTGTCTTTTACTTACAATAGCATCATATTCATCTGCTACTCGGATAATTTGCCCTTCATAAGGAATATCTTTCTTTGTTAATCCTTGAGGATATCCTGTACCATTTAGAGCTTCGTGATGATATAAAGGGCCAGCAGCATAAGGCCTTAATTTTAAATCTTTCATACACATTTCATATCCTAAAGTAGTATGTGTTTTCATTACTTCAAATTCTTCATCAGTTAATTTGGAAGGTTTTTGCAAAATGGCAGGTGGAATAAATAATTTTCCGATATCATGAAGATAGGCACAAATAGTACAATATTCTGTAAATCCCTTGTTACAATGTAAGTATTCGCAAAGTCTACAAGTTAAAGCAGCTACATTTTCACAATGTTTTCTTGTAAAAACATCTAAGGTATCTAACATGTTTAATTGATATCTCATGGTTTTATCTAAGTTATATGATTTTAAACTTGTTTTATCATAAAAATCAAATTCAGGTTGTTTCATAATTCATTCATTCCTTTCTGCAGGTATAAATCTAGTTGAAAAAATATAAATTTTTCAGTTTTATTTCATTATATACTTTATTAAAAATATCATACCATTAAATAAAAAAAACTGCAAGGGATTTTGGGGACGGACTCATTTTTTCCGTAATTATTCAGTGGTATAAAATTTCTAATTACGAGTTCATGTATATTTATTTTTCATAAATTCCTCGGCTCAATACGTGCTCTAGCCTTTCTAAATACAAAAGAAACGAGCCTCTCGCTATTCCCTCTTCCTCATTTCTTTTATATCAAGAAAGGCTACAAGTACTTCGATCACATTCGTCATTTATGAAAAATAAATATACATGAACTCGTTTAATATCAAATATCTTTACCACTGAATAATTGCGGAAAAAATGAGTCCGTCTCCAAAATCCTTCATGATGGAAAAAAAACAAAGAGATTGACATAATTTGGAAAGTGATATATAATATTGTCGAAACTTGGAAACCCTAGATTTAGTAAAGGGAGGTTGAGGACAATGAAAGAAAAGACCGGTTTAAAAATAGAAAGATGGAAAGCAGAATATTGCCAAATAAAAGCTTATGCAATTGCAAATAATATGCGGAATTTGCTGATTGCATTGGAATTGGCAGTAAAATACCACGAGGGGCAGTATCGGGATGGTGGAGAACCATATATCATACATCCTTTGATGGTATGTAAGACGTTGATGCTTTTAAATATAGAAAAATATTTAAAAGCATGGTATCCAGAGAAGAGTGATTCTTGGAGAAGACACCAATGTGACATTCTTCTGGCAGCATCGGTGTTGCATGATGTCGTTGAAGATTGTGACCTTCCTAATAAAGGAAGAGAAATGGTGGATGTGTATCATTTGGAGGAAGAGGTATGGATTATTGTAAACATACTATCTAAGCCTCCGAAAGGAGAACCATATGATCCTAAGGAATATTTTGGAAGGATACTTCAGAATTGGAAGACGACACTAATAAAGATTTCTGACCGAGCCAATAATTGCACTACAATGCAGGTATTCAAAGAATCACGAAGAATAAAATATATTCGTGAAACTAGTGAGTACATATATCCATTGTGTGTAGAAGGAAAGCGGAAATATCCGCAGTTTTCTAATATAATAAAAATATTAGAAAACTTAATTGTCTCCATTTGTGAGTCTTTAGCATCTCTTTTAGGAATGCAAGAGGAAATTACAAATCAAACGCAAAACTATGAAGAGATGATTGATTTCATTGAGTTTAATGCCAAAAAGGAAAACATGCCAAATACATATTTGGCATTAACCATGGCTCCAAAACTTTATGAAGGAAGGCTAAGAACCAGTGGAGACCCATTCGTTATTCATCCATTGAGAGTAAGTGCATATCTAATGGACTTAGGCATCATGGATGACATCACAAATGCGGCGGCATTGCTGCATGAAAAAGTACACTGGATGAAAGGTGCTGATACATATATTAGAAATAGAGGAATCGATCACGAAGTAACGAGGATTGTAGATATTGTTTCTAATAAAGCAATGCCACTTCCTGAATATTATAAAAGGATTCAGGAAGAACCAAGAGCAATCTTGGAGAAACTTGCAAATCGGGCTCATACTTGCACTTTCTTGGCAAAGGCAAGCTATGAGGAAATGGAAGCTTACACAATAGAGAACCAGAAATACATGGTTCCGATGTGTGAGTGGGCAAAAATCCATCTAGCACAATATGCGAATCAGATAGAAATAATGCAATATCATATTCTATCAATTAGTAATATTGTGGAGGTGGTGACTATACAAAACCGGTTAACCTCACAAAAAGGAAGCTGACAATCTGTTGGCTTCCTTTATCAATGAAGAAAGAAAAAGTAACAAAAAAATTTGCTGATAGTTTCTTACATATAAGCATTGAAAAATAGGGAAAATTATGGTAATATAGGTAAGATAAAACAAACAGGGGGAATAAAAATGTATAGAACAAAAACTTGTGGAGAATTAAATATCGAAAATGTAAAAGAACATGTTGAATTGGCAGGATGGATTCAAAAAATAAGAGATTTAGGTGGAATGACTTTTATAGATTTAAGAGATGAATTTGGAATTACACAAATTGTTGTAAATGATGAAGAGTTAAAGAAATTTGTAAAAGAATTACATACAGAAAGTTGTATCCACATAGAGGGAGAAGTTGTGGAAAGAGCAAGCAAAAATCCTCATATGAAAACAGGAGATATTGAGGTTGTTGCTCAAGAAATAGAAGTATTAGGAAAATGTAAAAATGTACTTCCTTTTGAGATTAATACAGACCAAGAAGTTAGAGAAGATTTACGATTAGAATATAGATTTTTAGATTTGAGAAACGAAAAATTGCATAACAATATTTTATTACGTTCAAAAATATTAAAAACCATAAGAGATAAAATGGATGAATTAGGATTTACAGAAATTCAAACACCAATCTTAGCCAATTCTTCACCAGAAGGTGCAAGAGATTATTTAGTACCAAGTAGATTAAATCCAGGGGAGTTTTATGCACTTCCACAAGCACCACAACAATTTAAACAATTGTTAATGGTTAGTGGATTTAATAAATATTATCAAATCGCACCATGTTTTAGAGATGAAGACCCAAGAGCAGATAGAGCACCAGGAGAATTTTATCAATTAGATTTTGAAATGAGTTTTGCAACACAAGAAGATGTATT
>CALXKE010000022.1 GCA_944388805.1 uncultured Clostridia bacterium
TTAATTTTCAAATGCTTTCGTTACTTTTTCAAGTTCTTCTCGAATCGCAATATGTTGAGGACAAGCTTTTTCGCATTGGCCACATTTAATGCATTCACTCGCTTTCTTTAATCCATGTCCACCAACTAACCATTCTTCTTGGTGTTTTGCGGCTGCCATATCTTTATATAGTGTTAAATAATTCATTGCTGTAAAAGATCCAGATATACCAATATGCATTGGACATACTTTTGCACAATAGTTACAGGTTGTGCAAGGAATTAAAGGAATTGTATTTAATACTTTTTGTGCTTCTTTAATTGTTTCTTCTTCTTTGTCTGATAACTTTGTAAAGTTTTTCATATACGAAATATTATCATCCATTTGCTCTATACTGCTCATTCCAGATAATACAGTAATAATCCCATCTAAGCTTGCCGCAAATTTAATTGCCCAAGAAGCAAGTGATGTATTTGGATTAGCCTTTTTAAATACTTCTGCTACTTGCTCTGGTGGATTTGCAAGCATTCCGCCTTTTACTGGCTCCATGATAATGACTGGTTTTCCGTATTTTCTTGCCACTTCATAACATTGTCTAGACTTAATTGCTGGATTTTCCCAATCGGCATAATTGATTTGTAATTGGACAAATTCCATCTCTGGGTGTTTTTGCAAGATTTCTTCTAATTCTTCTGGTGTTGAATGGAAGGAAAATCCAATATACTTAATTTTTCCTTCTTGCTTCTTTTCTTGAATCCATGACCACATATCAAAATCATCAAATGCTTTTGTTCTAGTTTCTCCTAAGTTATGTAATAAGTAAAAATCAAAATATCCAGCACCTGTTTGTTTTAAGGATGTCTCAAATTGATTGATTGCATCTTCTCTTGTTTTACAATTTATCCAAGCTGCATTTTTAGTTGCTAATTGAAACTTTTCTCTTGGATAACGTTCTACTAATGCTTGTCTAATAGCATCTTCACTTCCAGCATATGCCCATGCTGTATCAAAGTATGTGAATCCTGCTTCTAAAAAGTGGTCTACCATCACTTTGGTTTGTTCAACATCAATTTTATCATCCTTCATAGGTAATCTCATTAATCCAAATCCTAATTTTTTGATTTCTTCTCCTAAATATGACATTTTTAATTCCTCCTTTATAATGTATTATATTCTTCATCTGTTACAGGCTCACACCATTCATTTGATGTATCTTCTCCTGGTACTTCAAACGCTAAATGACTAAACCAACAATCTTTTTTAGCACCATGCCAATGTTTTACATTTGCTGGGATGACTACAACATCTCCTGGTTTTAAACTTCTTGCCTCTTTTCCTTCTTCTTGATACCAACCTTCTCCATCAACACAAATAAGAATTTGTCCTCCACCTGTACTTGCATGGTGAATATGCCAATTATTTCTACAAGCTGGTTCAAATGTTACATTTGCAATAAATATTGATGATTCTCCTGGTTTAGTTAATGGGTTTAAGTAAGAATTTCCTATAAAATATTGTGCAAATCCTGTGTTTGGTTCTCCTAATCCAAACATTCCTCCATGTTCTGTTTTGTTTTCATTACTCATAATTTTTCCTCCTTTATATTATAATTTTTTACATTAAATTTTTATCTAATATGTTTTTGTCATATAGATCAATTTTATAATTCAACCTATTGTATGCTTCCTGCATAGCATCCAATTTTTCTTTTAATATTTTTCTTTGTTCTACTAAGATTTCTCTTCTTTCCTTTACAGTCTTATCTCCACCTTCAAATAGTTGTATATATCTTTTTAAGAAGTTAATCTCTAATCCTGCTGACCTCATACATTTTACAAATTGTATTCTTTTTATATCTTCTTCAGTATAGTTTCGAATACCATTTTTTCCTTTAGTAATTGGTCCAATTAATCCTTCTCTCTCATAATATCTTAGTGTATCTGTTGTTAATCCAAACTCTTTAGCTACTTCTGATATTTGCATCATATCGCCTCCTTCCTATTGCTTTATTTCTATTTATGTATTTTTATTATAATTTTACTTTCATTTATTATATATCACTTAGAGTTTACTTCAAGTCAATACTTTTTATAATATATTTTTTAATTTTTTATCAAATAACTAAAAAGGGAACTTTGAGTTCATCCCCAAAATCCCTTTTTATCAATTATTATTTGTATTCCTACTCAACGTTGTCCACAAACCTAATGTTTCTTTTGGCACAGTTCTATGTGTTGTACATTGTTCTGGAAGATTATCTTCTGTAAAAATTTCTGTATATGTATTAGTACAATTTTTTGAAGCTAAACAACCTGTCGTTCTACAAACTGTTCTTTCTACAATTCCTTCTGGTCTTATAAAAGTAGCACTTGGCAAATCTTTATGTATATCTGTCATAACTGCATCCCAGATTTGTCCTGCAGGATTCCCGCTAAAATATACAGTTTCACTATTATCATATCCATACCAAGTTGCAGCTGCATAATATGGTGTAAATCCACAAAGCCATCTATCGTAACTATTATCTGTCGTTCCTGTTTTTGCTGCCACATCCATTCCTGAGATTGCACAATATGTTGCAGTTCCTCCTGATTTTACTGGTTCTTGTATAATACTTTTCATAATATATGCATTTTCTTTTGACAGAACTTGTCTTGTTTCTTGATTTGGTGTTAAAACAACATTTCCATTGGCATCTGTTACACTTGTATAAAAAGTAGGTTCTATATATACACCATCATTGGCAATCGTTCCATAAGCTGATGCCATTTCTAATGGGCTAACACCACTTGTCATTCCTCCTAATGCTAAACTTAATACATTATCTGTAACAGGATCTAATGAACTGATTCCCATTTTTTGCAAATATTCTAATGATTTTTTTGGTGTTAATTCTACCATAATCTTAACAGCCGGTATATTTTGTGAAGTTCTAATAAAACTTCTAATATTTATTAACCCTTTAAAACTATTGTAGTTTTTAGGTTCATAATTTTTTCCAAATCTTGTACGACTATCATTATATACTGTAGAAGCTGTTATAATTTTTTCTTGTAAAGCTGGTGCTACATCTGCTAATGGTTTGATACTAGACCCTGTTTGTTTTTCCATTTGTGTTGCTCGATTCCAACCTGCACTTGTTTTCTCTCCAAAACCTCCTACAACAGCAACTACATTTCCGGTTTTATAATCTACAATTGCCATTCCTGACTCACTATGTTCATTTAATAATGTTCCATCACGATTTCTTTTTCTTCCACGAATAATATATTTTTCTTGTTGATATTCTTCTTCTAATCTATGTTGTATATTAGTATCTACTGTAGAATGAATGGTAAGTCCACTACTATATACATAGTTTTTTGCCATTTGTTCTGTCATATTCTTTTCTTCCATAACTTGCTCAACAACTTGTGATATTACGGCATCTGTATGGTAAGAAAATACGCTTCCACCAATAATTTGTCCTGTTCCAAATGTTAATCCATTTTGTACTTCTGTTATGGCATTTTCATATTCTTCTTCACTTGATATATATCCTAATTCCTTCATTTTATTTAATACAGTAATCGTTCTACTTTTTATTTTTTCTGTATTATCGACACTCGTATTGTATGGATTATATGAATTTGGTGAATGATTAATCCCAGCCATAAAAGCACATTCTGCCAAAGATAAATCTTTTGCTGACTTATTAAAATAATATTCTGCTCCTAATTCTACTCCATGTAAATTATTTGAACCTACAAATAATATATTTAAGTATAATTCTAAAATTTCCTCTTTTGATAACATTCTTTCTACTTGACATGCCCTTTGCCATTCTCTTATTTTTCTTTTTATTCCTTCAATACCTGTACTTTCATTGTCATTTGTTATATTTTTTACTAATTGTTGTGTAATGGTACTGCCTCCATATTCACTTTCTCCTTTTACAAGAGTATTCATAATGGCTCCTGCTGTTCTTTTTATATCAACACCTATATGTTCATAAAATCTTTCATCTTCAATAGCAATATATGCTTTTGGTAAATCATCTGCCATATCCTCTAATGAAATAATCTTCCTTTTTTCATCTCCACTTAAGTCTGCAAGTACATTTCCATTTTGGTCAACGACAACAGAATTTGATACTTTAATCTGCAAATCCTCTTTTTTCATATCAATATCTTCTATTTCGAACCAGCCTAATAATAGTCCTGTAAAGCCCCAAATTCCTGCTATTAGTAATAATATAATAAAAATAATTAATATTAAGAAAAACTTTAAAAAGCCTTTTAAAATTTTATGTTTTTTACGTTTTTCTTCCTTTTTAGCCTTTTTTTCCTTTTTGGCTTGAAGCTTTACCTCTTTTTTTTGTTTTTTATCAATTTTCTTTTTTTTATTCTTTTCTACCTTTTCCCATTGGTTGTTTTTACCTGTTACTTTCTTTTCTTCATCTTTATGGTTTACTACTTCTTGTTTTTTTAGATTTTCCTCTTTTTCCTCCAATTCTTTTTTCTCATTTATATTCTCCTGTTTTTCCATAACTGCTACTGCACTTTTTTCTTTTTTATTGACATCTTGTTTTGCATTTTTTTCTAATGTTTGTTTTATATCTTCTTGTTTTATTTCACTATCCATTTTTGAAGTGCTATCATTCATTATCACATTATTTGATTTTTGATGTATATTGTTTTTCTTTTGACGTGTTCTTTTATTTCTTCTTCTTTTTCCCATATCTTGTACCTCCTTGCCTCATATATTACTGCCTTTAGCACCCCTATTTATATTTGACTCTTTTTAAATATATTCTTTTATCTTTAATTTATTATACCTTCGATAAATTCGTGTACTTATTTTACCATATTTTGTATAAAATTTCTAGCTTTGATTTTGTTTTTCATACAGAATTCACATACTTTTTAAAATTATTGTCATTATTCCTAATATTTTTAAAAAAAGAGCTACCAAAACAGTAGCTCTAAAAATAAAAGGGGATGTTATACAATGCCAAATGTTTTTCAAATGACATTGTTATTCATTATGAGTGTAGCACTTTAAGTCTACTTCAAGTCAATACCCTTTTATATTTTTCCTCTTGTATTTCTTTAAATTGTTTTACCATCTTTACTTTTTAACAATTTTTTTGTACTTTCTACAAGCCTTTCTTTTTCATTTTCAAAATTCTTTTTTGTTATTCCAATATAATCTACCACTTCTGTATGTAAAAACTTTGCTAAATTTTTCATAGAATGTAACGTGTTTTCAGTTCCATCTCCGCTTCCACCAGCACATGCAATACATAGCATTTTTTTATCTTTTAATTTTGAATCTTCATGAAAAGATTGACATCTTTTTAATCTATCAAAAAATGTTTTTGCTGATTCACTCATTTCATAAAAATACACAGGTGAAACAATAATGAAATTATCATATTCCCCCATTTCTTCTTGTAATTTATTGAAATCATCCTCCATTTTACAGATATGTTCTTCTAAACAGATTCCCCATCCTCTTTTACCACAGGCTTCACACTTTCTTATATCATATTCATTTAACACAATCCATTTTGTTTCAACCTTTAATTCTTGTAAAGTTCTCATACAAATATCTACACAGGAATTTGTTAGTCCTATTTTATTAGGGCTTGAACTAATTATCATTGTTTTCATTTATATCACCTACATCTCATTTTCTATTTTTAATATTTCTTCATAAATTTCTTTCCAATTTTTTACTCTTACAATATTTCCTTGATGGATATCTTGATTCATCTTTGTTGTCATTAAAATGCTCTTTATTCCATTTTCTAAAAGTTCCTTACAAGTATCATAACTATCTTCTATAAAGACTTGTATTCCGTTTTCTTTAGCTGCTTTTAATTTGTCACTTGCATTTATAATCAGTTTGTCATATGGTATATGATTTTCATCTAAAGATTGTTTGGTAATTTCTTCTGTGTGACAATCCTTTACATTTGTTAATCTAGCTGTTATAAAATAAATCTCATGTCCTTTTTCTTTTAATTTTTGACATACTGTATTGGCATCTTCCATCATCTTACATTCTTTTAAGACTTCTTTATAATACTTATCAAAAAAATCAAATTTTTCTTTATCATTCCAACCATAAATTGCTTTTAAGTAGTATCGATTTTGAATTAACCCTAAACTATTCTTAGCTATTTCTCTCCCCAACACTTGTGAATGATATATATCTGCATATTTTATCATTGCATTAACTGTCACAAAAGTTGTATCATCTATATCAATTCCTATTTTCATTACGCATTCTCCTTTAGATAGGTATCTATTACTTTTTCTAATTCATCATATTTTTCAGTATAAGAATGGTCTGCATCTTTAATGATTTTAATTTCACAGTTTTGTAGATTGTTTTGTAAATAATATATGACATCCTCGATTGGTTGGGTTAGAACACATTCATCTTTATCCCCAAATGGAATAAATACAGGAATTTTTATTTGATTTAAAATAGAACTTTTTTCTTCTTTTTCTCTATATCTAAAAAAGTCACATGGACAATTATATAACAAATCTGTATAAAAGGTTTTGGCACTAATTTTACCATTGGCAAATACACAAAAATCAATTAATTCTTCTTCTTTTCCATTTTCAACCAATTCTTTTGCTTTATTAATACAGTTTTGATAATCTTTTCCTGTGTAATTTTCTACTTCTTTTGGAATGTCACAAGGTGCTAATAATACAATCATTTTGACACTTTCATCTTGTTTTTGTGTATAATAATAAACTGCTTTGTTACAACCATAACTATGTCCTTCTAAGACAATATAGTTGTATCCTCTTTCTTTTACCCAGTTCACAATTCCTTCTATGTCTAATACACAGTCCTCAAAAAGTTCATAACTACTACCTTTAATCACAAATTCATTTTCTTTATGCATTTCTGTAATGTAGTTCATTCCTCTATTATTAAATGGTAAAAAAGCATAGCCATTATTAGTATACACTCTTGCTAAGTTGTCATTGAATTCATCTTCATAAAAGTTTCCACTCATTCCATGAATATGAATCACAATTTTATTTGTTGGTATATCTGGTGTATATAGTAATCCTGGTAATTGTATTCCATCTGTCGAATATGGTCTTATTAATTTTTGATTCATAAAGAAGCCTCCTTTTAAATAATTTTTTCACTATGAATATCAAATGGTGGTGTACACATGATAGCAAATTTTACTTTTCCTTCAATACTATGTTTTGCATTGATAGGAATTTCTACAAAATCTCCCTCTTCAACTTCAGCTTTTTTATCATTTATAGTCACCGTTGCTTTTCCATTTAATATATAATAATATTTTGTATTTTTCTCATTTATAAAAGTACCATGAAATCCATCTAATTTCCCTATGACAAAGTCCATAGCTTTTTTCTTTTCTGCATATAAATCTGTTATCATCATATTATCTCCCACACTTCTTTTAGGGGCATTTTTATACTTATAAATCATTATATTCTCCTTTACTTCTATTTTCCTAAATATTCTGTATCATCAAAAATTTCTAGTGGAAATATTTTATTTTCTTCCAAGGCTTTCAAATGAGCTATATTGATATCATAACTTCTTAATTCTTCTCTTGACATATGTTTTATTGTATCCATATCTATCCATTGTACATCTAGGATTTCATCTGTATCAAATGTTATATTCTCCTCTATGACATCTGCTGTAAATTTTACTAATATTCTTGTTCCTTCTGGTTTATTAAAAGAACATATTGGTAATACACCTGTCAATTCCACTTTACATCCTGTTTCTTCAAATGTTTCTCTTATGGCTGCATCTGTTATTTTTTCGCCCTCTTCCATATGTCCTGCTGGATAATTCCATTGTCCATAACATTTCTTTTTTGCTTCTTTTACCATAAGTATTTTGTTTCCTTTTCTTACAATACAACCTGCTATAACTACCATACAATTTTCCTCCGATTCATTTTATTTTCTTTACTATATCATATATCTTCTTTTTTCTCAATCTATATGGTTTATATTAACAAAAAATACCTGAAAATAATCAGGTATTTATCTTTCATCACTATTTTTTACAAACATAATCTGTTGCTTTATTTTGTTATCTCTTTCTTCCTCAAATCTATACAATTCTTTAAAACCATACTTTTCATGTAAGCGAATGGATGGTATATTGTTTACATTAATGCAACTATATATTGTATAATTATTAAATTTATCTAATACATATGCTAATAACTTTTTCGCAATTCCTCTTCCCATAAATTCTTTTCTAGTAACCACTTCCCAAATGTATACAATGTTTTGGGGCATATTTTCTATTTTATTTGGAAAACCTTCTATTTCACAAAAATCATTTCCTTGATACACAGCAATATATCCGTGCCGGTATATTTTCTTCTAAATATACTATCTTTAATATTTTATCATTCTTTAAAAGCATTTGATTACTTTCTTCTGAGATATATCCACTATTATTTTCTTTCCATATTTTTTGAATATCTTCTAAATATTGATTTTCAACTATCATTTATTTCTCCTCTTAACAAAAATATGTAGATTTATAGTACAATCTACATATTTATTTTTTACATTTTTCATTTTTATATGTACTTAATTTTGTGTTATTCTTCATATTCTATTGGAAATCCTGTATTTTTTAATGCTTGAATTCCTTTTTCTAAAAGTTCTTCTTTTATCATAATATAATCTTTTGAAAAAGTAGAAACAATCAATATATTCATACCTTGATTAGCAATTACTTCAGCAATCTTAGCTAAGAATCCTACTGTTTGAAACGGTACAGCTGGTTTAAACTCAATTAATTTGTAATCTCCTACAATTTCTAAAGCATTTAATTTTTCTACATTTGCTTTTTCAGTTACAACTGTGATTTCATCTTTATCTTGTGAAACCATAAAGTGAATATCTGGTTTTTCCAATTTATCTGTTTTTACATATACATAAGTTCCTTTCATAACTGTTGCAATACTCTTAGGAATAGCTTCTTTTACATCCATAATACTCCTCCTTTATTTTCTTATTATATTTTATTATTCATAGTCATTTTACCATTTATTATTAGAAATAGCAATTATATATAATGTATCTTTTAATAAAAAATATCAGCGGATAATTTTTCATACCTGCTGATATCTCATAATATTAATGTCTAAAATGTCTCATTCCTGTAAAAATCATGGCAATTCCATATTCATTACATTTATCAATTGAATCTTGGTCTCTTATAGATCCACCTGGTTGAATAATCGCTGTGATTCCAGCTTTATGTGCAGCTTCTACACAGTCTGAGAATGGGAAGAATGCATCTGATGCAAGTACTGCTCCTTTTGTTACACCTTCTCCAATTAATTCTTTAGCATGTTCTACTGATTGCTCAGTAGCCCAAATTCTATTTACTTGTCCAGGTCCAATTCCGATTGATTGTTTATCTTTTCCAAGTGCAATTCCATTTGATTTTACATATTTTACAATTTTCCATGTAAATAACATATCTTCTAATTCTTTGTCTGTTGGTTTTCTATCTGTTACTACTTTGTAATCATCCAATAATTTTGAATCAATTGTTTGTACAATGACACCACCATTAATTTTCTTAATGTCTAGAGCATTTTCTGGTTGTTTTACTGTAATAGATGGTAATTCTAATACTCTTACATTTTTCTTTGTTTGTAATATTTCTAAAGCTTCTGGTTCATATGATGGAGCAACAATTACTTCTAAGAATATTTCTTTCATTTCTTGTGCAATCGCTTTTGTAATTTCTCTGTTTGATACAACAATTCCTCCAAAGATTGAAGTTTTGTCAGCTTCAAAAGCTTTTTTCCATGCTTCATAAATATCACTACTACTTCCTACACCACATGGATTTCCATGTTTACATGCAACAACAGTTGGTTCATCAAATTCTTTTAATAACTCTAATGCACCATTTGTATCATTAATATTATTAAATGATAATTGTTTTCCATTTAATTGTTTTGCAATGGTTAGAGAACCTTCACATTTTCCAATTTCTTTATATAATGCACCAATTTGATGTGGATTTTCTCCATAACGCATTTCTTCTACTTTTTCGTATGTTAATGTTAATTCTTGTGGTAATGAATTATCTTTTCTTTCTTCTTTTAAGTATTTACATATCATAGCATCATAACTTGCTGTATGTTCAAATACTTTATTCATTAAATAGAATTTTGTATCTAATGATACTTGTCCATTTTCTTTTAATTCTGTTAATACTTTTTCATAATCATTTGGATCTGTTATAACTGTAACGTCTTGGTAATTTTTAGCAGCGCTTCTAAGCATAGTAGGTCCACCAATGTCAATATTTTCAATTGCTTCTTCTCTTTTTACACCTTCTTTTAATATGGTTTGTTTAAATGGATATAAGTTAACAACTACAAAGTCAATGGTATCTACATTTAATTCTTCCAATTGTTTCATATGATTTGGATTACTTCTCATGGCTAATATTCCTGCATGTACTTTTGGATGAAGTGTTTTTACTCTTCCATCTAAACATTCTGGAAATCCTGTATAATCAGAAATTTCTGTTACTTTTACATCATTTTCTTTTAGCTTTTTGTATGTTCCTCCTGTTGATATGATCTCGATTCCTAATTTTTCTAATTCTTTTGCAAATTCTACTATTCCGCTTTTGTCTGAAACGCTAATTAATGCTTTCATAATTACCTCCTTAAATTTCTATAATTTATATTCCATATTTGGCTTAAATATTTACACTGCACTACTATTATATAGCATAAAAGTGCTTTGGTCAAACCATTTTACACAATTTACATAATTTTTTGTTTTTTACTAACTATATATTTCTTTGAAGATATATTCTGCATATGCTTTTCTATTTTACAAATTGTTTTATAATATTGATATCTTCATAAGTTGTAATTTTTATATTGGTGTAATCACCTTCAATGATTTTTATTGGATATCCTTCTTTTTCCAATAACATACAATCATCTGTTACTTCATCATGTTTATATTTTTCATGCATATCCCACAATATGTTTCTATCAAAACATTGTGGCGTTTGAACAATCCATGTATTGGCTCTTACAGTTGTATTGACAACCACTTGATTTTCATCTGTAATCTTAATGGTATCTTTTGATTTTACACCAACTGTTACACCTTCAAATTCTTTCATACTTTCTATACATTGATCAATATAATTTTGTTTTATCGCAGGTCTTGCACCATCATGAATAATCACAATATCTGCAGTTGTTTCTTTTAAACAGTTATAGACAGATTCTTTTCTAGAATTTCCGCCTACTACAATATGAACTGGCTTTTGGAAATTTTCTTTTTGTATGATTTCCTTTACAATTTCCATTTCATCTTGTTTTACTGCTACCACAATATTATCAACATATTTATTGGTATCAAATGCATTTAAGCTATAGAATAACACTGGTTTTCCATTAACATCTTCAAAATTTTTATTTCTATTTTGTCCATATCTTGTACTATTTCCTGCGACTAAGATTATGGCTGTTACTGTTTTTCCTTCTATCAAAACATTTCCCCCTTTTTTACATTATATGATGTACAAATATATGTCTGATATCTATCTTTTAGTGCTATATAGGCATTTTTTGCTGATTGTTTATCTTTAAATATCCCATAAACACAAGAACCAGAACCTGTCATTAGTGCTTGTAATGCTCCATTTTTTATCAATTCTTTTTTTAGATCTTGAATCATTTCTTTTTCTTGTATGACTTCTTCAAATACATTATATAAATTATTAGCCAATAAATGAATATCCTTGGTTTCTAATGCTTTTATAATATCATCTGTTGTATGTAATTGCTGTATGCCTTTTTCTGTATCTAATTTTTGAAACATTTCTTTTGTATTACAAGCAATTTTAGGTTTTATGATTACCATATAATATTTGAAATGTGTATCTATATTGGTAATAATCTCTCCTATTCCTTCTGCTTTTACCGCTTTGTTATAAAAGCAAGGAACAACATCTGCACCTAAGCTTTTTCCTAAACTCTCCATATCTTCCTTACTCAACTTCAAATTGAATAATCTATTCATGGCAATGATAAATGCAGCACAATCTGTGCTTCCTCCAGCCATTCCTGCTTGCATAGGAATCTTTTTGTTGACTGTTACTTCAATTCCTGTAATAGTTTTATATTGTTCTTTTAATTTCACATAGGCCTTATATATAATATTTTCTTTTGTGTTTAACTCCTTTATATTGATATTTAACTTAAAATCATCTGTCTCTGTTTTCTTTATATAAATTTCATCATATAGATTTACTTTTTGAAATACAGATTCTAAATTATGATAATTGTCTTCTCTTTTTCCCAATATTTCTAAATTTAAGTTTACTTTTGCTCTTGCTTTTATATATATTTCTTCCATATATCATCTTATTCCTTCCTAGGGCACAAATCTCTAGTTGGAAAAAAATTGTAATTATTTTTCAACTTTTTCTCCTACTTATTTTACTCTACTGTAATGCAAGTAAAAACACTAATCCCATTACCTTTTCCAAACTCTGTTAATGCTTCTCCTGAAGTAGCTGTTATCCCAACACAATTTTCATTGATTCCTAATATTCTTGCTATATTTTTTCTCATTTCTTCTACTTTAGGACTTATTTTCGGTGTTTTACATTCTATAGAAATGGATAAATGTACAATTTGATTATCTAGATATTTTAAGGCTTCTTTTAAATATGCTTCACTATTGGTGATGCCATTTTTACACATATCATCAGAAACTTTTCCAATTATATTTTTACATGTGATTCCTGAAACAGCATTTGTAATCGCATGCAAAACAACATCTCCATCACTATTGGCTACAATTGAAAAGTCCTCTTTAAATTCTACGCCTCCTAATAACAGTTTTTTATCTGTATTTGTATAATCAATTCTATGACTATCTTGTCCGATTGCTACTCTCATTTTTTCTATCATTCCTTTCATAATACATAAACTTGTTGGAAAAGAATTAAATTTTTGTAGTTATTTTTCAACCTTTTCCCCTATCATCATGCTCAGTCCTTTTCATTGTAGCATACCCTATAGTTTTATACAAGCAAATCATTTTTTCTCATTTAACAAAAATCATGAATTCATTTTTGAAATATATTTACAATATAAAAAAGTTAAAGTAATTCATATTTTGACTTACTTTAACTTTTTTAACTTTATGATTGTGTTTTTTCTTCTACTATTCCTTTTCTTTCCAAGTATTTTTCAAATGGCTTTTTTAATTCAGCTAGTTCAGGTTCCTTATAACCTTTATTTTTTAATCTGCTAAATTTAGCTTCTAACCAATTTCTATAATACTCTTGGTTCCATAATCCTTCCATAATTTCAAGTTGTTTCAATACTTCATACATTTCGTCTGTCCATATATGTTCCCTACTATTATATACTTCCTTTGAATCTTTATCTGCCCTATCTTTAACAAAAACCCCTCTAGAAAAAATTAATAACATATTATCTTTCAACATTTTATTTATTTTAGTATCTACTATATTTCTTACTTTTGTTTCTTCAGTATCTGTTAAATGGCAATCAAATCTCTTATCATCCTCTTCTACAACATTTAAAAATGTATATAGTTGTCTATAAACGTCTACTACTCGATTTCGTAATGCTTCTAATTTTTCTTCTTTTGAAGGAAGCTTTTTTCCTTCTTCAAGATATCTAGTGTATTTATTATTTAAATCTCTGCATACTCCATGTATAATACCTTCTAAAATAGGTTCTCTATTATTTATTCCATAGAAAAAATATTTTTCAAAGTGGTTTCGCTTTAATTTATATTTCTTTAATAAAGTATCTATCCTATCTCTGTTTTGTAACATTACACCATATGTATAATTTGTAGTTGGCGTTAGTTGTTTTCTATCAACTTCATCGAAATTATGTAATTCAAATCCATTTTTTCTCCATTGATCAATATCGTCTTTTTTAGCAGTCTCTAAAACATCTATATATGATAAAATTACTTTAGGTATTGTCTGTTCTTCATTTTCTAAGTTAGCATATAAAAATGCTTTTGTATTTACGTCTATGTTTCCGCTATAATCTTTTATTGTTTTTCTCTCTTCATTTCTGAAAGATGATGACAAACCGTTCGTTTCTTTCTCTTCTATAATACGTTGTATTGTCTCCAATAATTGCTTTGAATTTTGTTGTCTTTTCAACATCCATTTTCCATCAATTGTTAAAATATTACTTTCAACAACAATATCAAAATGTTCTGGCATATCTTTTGATATTTTTTTTAGTTTTTCTCTTAAGTCTCGTATATTTGCAGGTTCTTTTATACTTAATTCCATGTTAACTACCTCTTTTATTTTTCTCCGTTTATTTCTTCATCTATTTTTTCTTTAGTAGTTAATTCAGATATATCACATGCAAAAAAAATTATCAATAGTTTTTGGTTATATTTTTGTTTTAATTTTATTTGTTACTTTGAATTTATCAATTACATTTGTGTGAATTTGCTAATTCTATATCCATTCTTTCAATCGCTTGTTAAATTAATTATTTTCACATTCCAAAAAAGCTAATAATGTTTTTATCGTTTTCTCACAAGAACTAATATACATCCTTTCATTTACAGTATGAAAATCTTCTATAATACTTCCAATAGAAATCATATCTAATCCTGTTATCCTTTGAGCAATACAACTACATTCTAATCCTCCATGCGTAATTTCAAAATCAGGATACTCTCCATTTACTTGATAATACATATTTGTATAAGTTTCTTTTAACTTTGAATTTTTATTAGGTATCCATGCTAAATCTTTGTAAACTTCTTCCGTTTTAAAATTATTATTTTTAGATATACACTTATTTTCATTATTTTGCTCTTGCAATTCATTCTCTTCTATACTTCTTAAAATTCCTGTTATTACGATTTTATTGTTTATGGTTTCTATCTTTCCTATATTTCCTGATGTAATAATGTTATTTTTGTTTGTAATCAAACCTTGTTTTAAATTGATTATCTCTTCTATTATTTTTTTGCTATCTTCTGAAGAAAATGACATTTCATTATCTGCCTCATCTATTTGTATATGTATATGCTTTTCTTCTATATTGCTCTTTATCTTATTTTCTATGTCTTTAATATCTGTTTTTATAATACATTCACATGAAATTGCTATATCATTTTCTGAGTTACCTCCTGAAATTTGACAAATACATACATCCTTTTCAGCTTGTAACTTTTGTATTATCTTTGCCATCATGGAAATTGCATTTTTACTACTTCTCTCTATCTCCCATCCTGAATTTCCACCTTCTACACCACTAATTGTTATTTTATAAGATGGCATATTGGTAGTAATATGCTTTCCTTCAAACACATATTGATTACAAATATCTGCATCACAACCTATTACAATAGAATCATCTTTAGCATGATCTATATTAATTAATCTCTTTCCTTTCAATTTTGAATAATCAAAATTTTCTGCACCATGAAAAGTCGTTTCTTCTTCAGTTGTAAATAAACACTCTATATCTGGATGCTTTATTTTGCTACTTTCCAATATAAGTAACATGATAGCTAATCCAATTCCTTGGTCAGCTCCTAATGATGTATCTTTTGCGGATATCATATCACCATTTCTAACTATTTCAATTGGATCTGCATCAAAATCATGGTTACTATTTTCTCTTTTTACACATACCATATCCATATGTGCCTGTAATATGATTGGCTCATTATTTTTCTTGTTACCAGATTTTTTTATCAAAACATTGTTACTTTTATCTCTATAACATTCTAGATTATTTTCTTTCGCAAATTCCTCTAAAAAATCAGCAAATCTCTTTTCTTTTCCTGATTCTCTTGGTATTTGTGACAATTTATAAAATATTTCTAGAAATCTATTGGTTACTTCACTCATTTTTTACCTCACCTATATTTTTATTTATTTACTTATTATCTTAATACTTTATATTTTTATTTATTTACTTATTATCTTAATACTTTATATTTTAATTGTATATATGAATCCTTTAAAACATTACATTCTAATAATTCTAATGCTTTCAATTTATTTAGCTCTTCTATCTTAGATATAGATTTTCCATCAATTAATGTACTTGTATTTGTACCTCCTACTAAAATTGGTGCTATTACAATATTTACATAGTCAATTAAATTTTCCCTTAAGAATTCACCATTTAAGGTTCCTCCAGATTGAATGGTAATTTTTTCCACATCATAATCTCTTTTTAAATCTTCCATCATCTTTGTTAAATCTATATTCTCATAATACATAATTTTTAGGTTATCAAATTTGTCTAATAATTTATATGCAGGATGATTTTTATTGTCTGTTACTAAATATAAGCTATCAACCCAATTACACAAATATTTTATACCTTTTTCATTTAGATGTGGTTTTCTATCAATAATGATAAATCCGCAATCTAGTTTTTGTGGTTTTTCTGTTCTTTCATTAACCCCTATTTTTGCCATTGTCCTTCCTGTATTTAAAGAATACCTATCTGTTGTTTGTTCAATTTCATAATATTGATGTAATCCTTCTTTAACCCCTTTTATTTTACACCAATCTCTATCAACATCTAATTCATCACTATCTCCGCTATTAATTTTTCCATCTAATGACATTAGCATAAATAAGGTATTTGTTGGTCTATTACTCATAAACTTTCTCCTTAACTGATTATTTTTTCGCAATATACAATGTTGCAGGACCTGGTATTTCATCCACTCTTTCTATTTCTTTAAATTCACTCTTTTTTATTAAGTCTTGAATTTCATTATGTGTATATGCTTTTCCCTTTTCTGTATTTATTAACATTTCAATAGCAAACTGTACAGAATATTCTGGACTGATTTTATCTTCGTTTAAAAAGAAGCTAGTTAAGAAAAGCCTTCCATTTGGTTTTAAAACATGGTAAATATTATCTAACAACTTTCTTACCTGTTCTTCTGGTTCTTGATGAACTACTGCAAATAGGAATACATCATCATAATTGCCTGTTGGAAAATTGATATTATAATCATAAGTTTCAGATGTTAACCTATCTTCTAATCCCTCTTGATGAATTTTTTTATTTTGTATTTTGACCATTTCTGGCAAATCAATCATTTTTGCTGTAACATTTTCATACTTTTTAGCTACTGTTATGGAATATGTTCCTGCACCAGCTGCAACATCTAATATTTTATGATTATCAAAATCATAATTTTCCGCAATAAACTTGGATGGATTGATTGCATTTGCATTCATTCCTTGCATAAAGCTTTCTGCATCTTTTTCCGTTAATTCCTTAAAGCTATTAGTTGCTGTTTCTTTATTTTTAATAGCATTTTCTAAGTTTTCATATCTTTTTATGATGGTTTCAGCAAATTGTATATACCCTAGTTGATTATATTCTGAGTTCTTATTTAATACCTCGTTATATTCTTCTAAATAATAGCTATTCTTGTTTTTACTGATTATTTTATGAAATGTTAACCCATTTAATATAGGTTCAATCCTTTCCTCTTCTAAGTTTAATTCCTTAGCTATCAGCCTTAATGTTTTTCCTTTATCATCTAATATATTCAATAACCCAATGTTATTCGCTGACATAATTAGATATGTTAATTTATACCCATTAATCATTTCTTTTAGTTTTTTGGTTTGCTCTTTTATTTCCATACTTTTCCCACCTTTTTGGATTTTTATTATTTCAAATCATTATATTTTTCACTCACAATTTTATAAAGTTCTTTGGCACCATTACTTAATTCTTTTTCATCTACTTCACCAATTTTATATCTTTCATACCCTAAACACTTGTCAGGCTCTGCTATGGCTAATTCCCCACTTTTTAAAATCCCTTTATATACTAAATATACCCAAGGCTGTTCTTTATCATATCTATTGTCAAATGTAGTGGCATATGTTGATGTTATAAATTCTCCTATTTCTATATTCGCTTTTGTTCCAACCTCTTCTATAATTTCTCGATTCAAGGCAGTTCTAAAATCAATGTCCTCTTCTTTTACTCTTCCACCAATTGTTTCTAATTTGAATCTCTCATCTCTACAACCTGGTCCTCTTCTTTGAAAAATAATTCTATTATCTTTATCAAAAGCATATACAATTACTGCTACTTTATAATCTTCTGATATGTTATCATCATCTTTTAGAATTTCTTTTAATTCTTTCATATCTTTTACTTCTGGAATATATAATTGCATTCTAAGCCTCCATATTTAGTATAGTGTTTTTACATAGGACTTTTAATTCTCTTATTTGCACTTGAATTCTATCATATAAAAACAAAAAAAGGAAGTATTCTTTATAACACTTCCTTACAAATTTGCTAAATTATATATCTACTTATTATCATATGTATTAAAATGTACGGTTTCTTTATAACTTCTTAATTCTTTATTTGGAATTTCTTCTCCATTATCTTTATATCCTAAAGATAATAATGCTACCAATTCTATATTATCTGGTAGCTTTAATATTTCTCTAGAAATTCTTTTATCTTCTACATGTTTTTCATGATATAAAAAACAACTTAAAACACAAGCACCAATTCCGAAACTTTCACTTGCTAATATCATATTTTCAATAGCTAGCGCAGAACTTAATATATATTCTTTATATTTAGGGTCATTATCCTTATTGGCTAATACTGCAATAATAACAGGAGCATCTTTTATAAATTGTCTATCTTCATATTGTAATGCCAATTGTTCTTTAATCTTTTGATCTTCTATGACAATATATTCTGTCACTTGGCAATCCGGTTTTGGGTTACCTCCAAATGGTGCATTTCTTCCACAATTTATGATTGTTTCTATTATATCTTTAGGTATTTTTTTATTTACATATTTTCTGTGACTTCTTCTATTTGTGATTAGATTAATTATTTCACTATTAGCTTTTTCCATAAATTTTTTATCTCCTTTTTCACTATTTTTTTGTATTATTTTTACTTTCTAACTTTTTATTGTCATCTAAATACTGATAATCTAATTGATTATTACTACTAATAACTGACTCGCCAAGTTTTTGTTCTAAATCGTCACGAGCGGTTTTAGCAACTTCTCCTCCTGCTTTTGCAATTTTTCTATTTGCTTTCAATCCTTGTGGTTTATGTTTTTTTGCAAGTTCACGAGTCGCAATTTCTCCTAAATCAGTAAGAGCTACTTCAACATCTGTCATATTATCTCTTAGAGATTCTTTTCTAATATTTTTATAAGTTTTATACTCTGATGCTTTCATCCCTGACCATGTCTTATATATATCATTTGTTAGAAGTGCATATTCATAATTTCCTTTAATTCCATTTTCTTTCCATATATCTGTTAATTTTTTTCTATCTAGTATTCCTTTCAGTCTAGTTTCAATCCATTTATCGGAATATCCTTTATTCCTATAATAATCAATCGCTCTATTAATAGCAATTTCTGGGTCAAAAACTTCATCTATTCTTTCTTTTCCCATTTGAGCTAGCCATAATTTAAATGGTTCTGCTTTTGAACTTGGTACAGATTCTATTAATCTTAAAATTCCTTGTGTATCTAGTGTATCAGTTTCTCTGAATTTTCCGTCCTTTGCTTTCATTTTCAACTGCACGATTTTCTCGTGCAGTTCACTTCCTTCGTCTATTAATTTTCGTTTTAAGTCACTCCAATAATTTCTTGGAATTTTGCTTTCTGTTAATGCACCAATAACATCAACCACACTAAAAAAATATTCTTCTTTTTCGGCATCCCATACACTTCTTGTCTCTTTTCCTTCAAAAAGATTTGAAATTGTCTCTAATTTATTATTACCTGACATATTATCTCCTTCAAAATTTTAATGATTATTCGCGTTCCATACGAACATTTGTATTGTATCATGTTATCTGAATACATTCAATCTTTTTAATACAATTTGTAAAAAATTATTATACAATATTATATAAATTGCCTACTATATCTTCAAAAGTATCATAATTCTTAATTCATTCTTTTTTATTGTCGATTAATCTTCAAACATTTCTGCTAACCTTATTCCTATAGTGTATCCTTTTTTATAGAAATCATCTAATGACATATTTAAATAATCATATCTATAACATAACTCTAAAGTTACTGGTCCGTTATAATTACATTCTTTTAGTTTTTTTATAACATCTTTCCAATCTATTGTTCCATCAAATGGTAATAAGTGCAAATCATCTGACTTATCATTATCATGTAAATGTAATGCAAAAATTCTATCTTTAAAAAATTCAAAATTAAATTCATCATTAAAATGCACATGATAATGTCCTACATCAAAGCAAATTCCTACATTTTCATCTTTTATATTGTCTAATACATATTCTAAATAGCCCTTAATTTTTGTGTTTTCAAATGCAACTTTCGTATTCAATTCTTTTGCATATTTTACAATTTTTTTAATCCTATTTAATCCTATTTTTCCATACATAGGTGCTTTTTTATGACTCGTTAGGTGCATAACTACCATCGGGATTCCATTATCATGACATTCTTTAATATCTTTTTTATATCTTTCTACTTGGTTATCTCCTTCAATTCCATCTTCCCAAATTGAATTGATATTCTGATATCCTAAGTGTGCAAATATAATATTTAACCCTAGTTCTTTGCATAATTTCACTTGTTCTTCTTGGCTATGTTCCCAATTTTCATCATACCATTGAACAAATACATTTTTGAATCCTGCATTTTTTATAGAATTTATTGTTTCTATAATATTTACTTTTTCATTTTCATTTTGAATGGCTACTGCAAGTTCTTTCATATTATACCTCCATACTTGTATTTTTATTAACGATTAACACGTTTTAAATATAAAGTATATTCACTAGAATCAAACTCATCTCCATACCCTTTACCTATTGCTTTCATTATATTATTTTTCACTTTCTCTGTTGTTCTTTTAATTGATTATTGTTTTATTTCTTTATCTATCCATGCCATTATAACATTTACAATATAATCTTTTTGTTCTTTACTTAGTTCTATTCCTTTGGGTATTTTATGCCATTTAGATAAACAACCTCTACAACAAGTCGCAGTGGCATGTTGGGCTATAAATACAGGATGTCCTCTCATTGGCGTTTGTTTTCCGTCATTTGGTATAATTTTTGGTGCTAATCTTTTATTTACAAAATCATAAGCATGTTCTCTTATTTTTTCTATTCCCTTTTCTTTTATATAGTCTTTGTCTTTTTGTTTTAAATGAAATTTACTTCTAAAATTTGATTTTGATAAACTATTTAATATATTTTCTATTCTTATATTTTGCATATTTATTACCTTTCTTTTTTTTACTATACCATAGATTTCTAATTTTCTCAATTATATTTCAAATTCGACAAAAAAAGCAAGATATCAAATAGTATCTTGCTTTTTTACGTATTAATTTTTAGAATTTCTAAATAAATTTCTTTTTTTATTTATATAAAATATACTTATTAAAATACCTACCACAACAATGATAATTAAAATAATTTTACTCCATGCGGTTTTTGGTGATGTTTCTTCTACTGTAATATCTGGTTCTTTTGCATTAATTATTTTACCTTGATCTTGTATTAATGTTTCTTCTGTTATTTCTTCTGTTTTCTGCTCTTCTTCTGAAGTTAGTATTTCATCTGATGTCTCTTCTGCTTTTTCTTCCTCATCTAGTGCTAGTATTTCTTCTGAATTTTCTTCTGGCTTTTGTCCTTCATCTGGTGTTGATGTTTGTACTGGCTTTTGCTCTGGTTTTTGCCCTCCACCTGGTGTTGGCGTTTGTTCTGGCTTTTGCTCTGGTTTTTGTCCTCCACCTGGTGTTGGCGTTTGTTCTGGCTTTTGCTCTGGTTTTTGTCCTCCACCTGGTGTTGGCGTTTGTTCTGGCTTTTGCTCTGGTTTCTGTCCTTCATCTGGTGTTGGTGTTTGTTCTGGCTTTTGCTCTGGTTTTTGCCCTCCATCTGGTGTTGGTGTTTGTTCTGGTGTCTCTTCTGGTTGTTCTCCTTCATCTGGATTTGGTTTTTGTTCTGGTGTCTTATCTGGTTCTTCCTCTTCGTCTGGATCTTCTGGTAGTGTTTCTTCCGGCTTTTGCTCTGGCTTTTCTTCTTCATCTGGCGTTGGTTGTTCATCTGGCGTCTCATCTGGTTGCTCTCCTTCATCTGGATTTGGTATTTCATCTGGTTTTCCTTCTGGTTTTTCTTCTTCGTCTGGAGTTGGCTTTTCTTCAGGTTTTTGCTCTGGTTTTTGCTCTTCATCTGGATTTTCTGGTAGTGTTTCATCTGGTATCTCTCCTGGTTTCTCTTCTTCATTTGGTGGTATTTCACTTTCTTCTTTCTGCGTTGTATCTTCAAACAAATTAATCATCGTTGCTGTAATAAAGTCTCTACCATCCCCATAATTTTCCGTTGCCACTAGCTTTACATATTGAGATTTAATAACTTCATCAAATACAACCATTTTTGAATCAGGACTATCTGCCCAATTTGTTATTGTAGCAACATCAGTCCAAGTTTTCCCATCCATACTCACCAATATTTGTCCTTCTTTAATTCTACCATTGTTTCCAATCTGTCTTGGTACATATTCTAATGCTGATATATATTTTGGTTCATCTAATTCTATTATAATATATCTTTCTGAATCATCTCCATTCCAACTACTATGCCACATCGTATGAATATTACCATCTATTGCATTTTGTGCTCCCTCGTTAGTTCCTAGCTCTTCACTAGATACTTGGAAAATAGATAAATGATCAATAGAAATATATTTTTGTGTATCTAATTGGTTATCTTCTGTAAAACTAAAGGTTAATTCGTCACTAGGTAAATATACACCTGTTGCTCCTGTCCTTACAGTAACTGTCTTATCACCTGTTAAATCTGGTATTTGCTCTTTATAAGATGTCCAACTATCATTTTCAGTATATTTCCATTCCATAAGATCCGTAGCACCAATGATTTTGTTTTCAAGGTCATTATTGTAAAGATTTGTTGGAATGGTTCCTTTTAAAATATCTATCCTATAAATATTCTCCTCTTCATAACCAGCTCCCACAATATGCACTAAAATATCATTTTCAGCTGTAATACTTTCTATTTCCTCATTTGTTAATTGCACTTTGTGTTCATGTACTTGAGTCCATGTTTCTTGATTATTTAAACTATATTCCCAAGCAACACCCACTCCTTCAAATCTGCTACCAAGTACAATTGCTCCAGCATTTTCTCCATCAAATGAGAATGTGGCAATTTCTGTATCTGTATTTCCTAACAAATAATTTGCAACTTCACGTACTGCTACTTCTTGTATTGTTTCATTACTTGTAGCCATTGTTCCCTCTGTCAATGTTTTTGTTAATAACACATTAAGTGCTACTGTATATTCTGTTTCTTCTATTGATGGCTCGATTAGTTTTAATAAGTCATGCATTGGAAGTGGATAATATTTTAAGCTATTTGCTATTTCTTGTGCAAGTATATATTTTTCTTCACTTGTTTTTGTATCATCAGATATATATAAATTTACTAATCCATGCCAAGCATCAAAGTTAAGTGGTTGAACTTCAAGCGCTTTTCTATATATATTGTATAATTCTTCTTCATTGCCTTTATAGGTATTTGCAAGTAATAATATTTCTTCTGATTTTTCATAATTGTCAAAATCATTTAGAGCTCCTTGTGCTAGTAAAACATAAGGTACAGGATATTGACTAGCATAACTACCATTCCCCCAACCATTTGGCATACGAATTGTCAATTTTTCTGTTTTTCCAGATTGTTGCCAACCAGAAATATCATTATATAAATTCCAAATTCCATTTCCATTGCTATCTAAAGAATAATAAATATAAGCTGCATGACCTGGCTGACTTACTACGCTTGAAGGAACGCCATAAGATCCCCATATATTTGATCCTGTCTTTGAAAGCGCTCCACACACGCCACCTTCTTCAAAAACAATCCATAATTTCGGATAACCTGTTTGGTAGGTTATATTATATTTTGATAAATTATATTTTTGGTTCCATTTTTCATAATTTGAAGGATCATAATACTCACTTTTAGAATATTCATAACCAAATGTATATTCTATATAACTGTATGGATTTCTACTATTATGTTCTGTTGTATATGCATTTAACCATTCAATTTCCTCATCATCTATAATATTATTCGTAACAAAACGCATTTCTTCAATTGTTAAAGATTCAAATATTTTACTGTCTAATTTTCCTTCTTGATGCATTTTTTTATAAATTTCATAACGAGTCACCGCATAAGAGTTATTTGGGTCATTAGGATTATTGGTCATTCCTCCTGCCCATAATCCAACATCAGTTGAATGCGTTAAAGATAAACTAATCATCATTTTACGATATAAATTTTTTAAAGCTGTTCCATTTGCAGTTATATCTTCTTTATTTAAGTCATCTTTATATGTAGCATATAATTTAGAAAGAACTCTTAAAGATTCCATATAACTACCATCTGGTTCTCCTCCAATAATATAAAGACGAAGATTATCTACATTATTCATTAGCCAAGAAATCACTTGATAATTCTCATCACTATATCTTACAAATTGTTGTAATAAATCATATCCTACATTTTTTACAAATTCTCTTTGTAGTAGTGCTATTTCAAATTCACCTGTTATCTCTTGATTAACCGAATATGTTTTTATCTTTTTATCATATTCTTCTACTGTTTTAATAAAATCAACTTCTGCTGTATCTTCTACATAACTTTCTTTTATCAATTTAGCATCTGCATAAACAGTTTCATCATACCATGGAGACCAAAAATCACCAGGATATTCTTGGTTTTCATCAGCAACTAATTTTAAATAATTTGCGTCTTTGATATTTATTTTGATAAATGGTGCTTCACTCCAACCATAAAGAATGTCTGATTGATATCTTTCTTCCCAATAATCTCCATCAACAGATGTATAGATATAAAATTTTGCTCCTGTATTAAAGTAGTCACTTTGTTCACTTGCATCAACACCAATATATGATGTGAAGTAATCATAATCATATTCCCTTAAATCATAAACGATTTCAGATGTTGCCCATGCACAGATTCCCTTTAAAAATGGCATTTTCTTTCCATTAACATTTAGGGTAATAAAGTCACTATCTTGGTTTTTATCTAAAAGAATGGAATAAGCACTTTGAACAAATGATTTTTCATTTAAATACGAAATATTTGATAAATAAACATGATCAGGATTTTCAGTTGTTTGTGATGTTACTGCATAACTACTTGTTACTGCTAATAAAATCATCACTATAGCAATCCCTAATATGAATAATGTTTTTCTTTTTACTTTTAGCATACTCATTATCGTATACCTCCTTTGTATAAATCACATCATTCACATTGTATCATGTTTACATAATCGTTTTCAATATATTATCGTGTTTTTCTATTGTCAATATATTCCACTTTTATTTAAGTTTTCCAGGAAAATTAACTGTCGGAAACTCTCGTAAATAATACAACATTTCCGATAGTCTCCGACAAATATTTATATAAAATTTATTAAAACTATTGATTTTAAGAAAATTCCTATTATATTTTTAATATTTTATCTAAAAATATAGCAACACCATCTTCATCATTTGATAATGTAATTTCATCAGACTTTTCTTTAACAATATCAATCGCATTATCTACAGCTACTTTATATCCCACTTGTTCAAACATTGATAAATCATTTATGTCATCACCAATAGCAATGCTTTCTTCTTTTTTTATATTTAAAATTTCTAACAATCTTTTTACTGCATTTCCTTTATTAGAATCTATATTTGCAACATCACAAAATATGGTTTTATCATCCTTAAATTTTGCATCTAATAAACTTTTATGCCTATTCTTTATTTCTACATTTTCTACTTTTTCAATTTTAGGTATCAAATTTTTTATTTTATTAAAATTACTATCTGCAATAGTACATTGAACAATATCATTTTTATATACAAACTCTCTTATATCTTCTTCTAATTGTTTTTCTTGATCTGGATGTTTTACTTTATTTACTACTCTACCTTCTCCAACATTCATAATAAATCTAACATCTTCTGGATTGGCAATTTCATATAATTTTATAATAGCTTCTTTATTCATTTTATTAACATATAAGATTTTGTCTTGCTCATAATCATATATGTTTCCACCACTTGATGTAATAATATACTTACTTGCAAAACATTCTCTACTTATTTGTTCTGTATATTTTCTTGGTCTTCCAGAGCATAATATAACAAATATTCCTTTTTCACTAACCCTTTTTATTGTTTCAATTGTTTTTGATGACAAATTTCTATTACTATCTCTTAATGTACCATCAATATCTATAAAGATTGCTTTAACCATAATATCTAACTCCTAATTATTTTATCAATTCGAAATAAACACTGTTAGTTTTAAATCATATTAAAATTTTTCTCCAATCTTCTTTCACAATATCTTTTGTTTTTAAGTTATTTTTTCTCATGTATTCTTTCACCTTTATATATCCATAAACATATCCTGTTCTTACTGGCATATTAGGAATTTTCGTTTTTGCAAACATATAGAAAAAATCATACATCATATTATTTTTATCTAGTTCATTTTCAACAATTTTATATATCGTTTCTTTATTATCTTTTACCCATTGGATTGTTGTATCAGGAACGATTGTATAATAGCTTTCTGACTTATTTGGAACTACTTCTTCTGAAAAATTACATGCTATTCCTTCTGTAACAAATCTTTCTCCAATGCAGTTTTCAAATATATCAT
The DNA here is from genome assembly GCA_944388805.1 of uncultured Clostridia bacterium. Classification (GTDB taxonomy): domain Bacteria; phylum Bacillota; class Clostridia; order TANB77; family CAG-508; genus CAG-269. The sequence goes on from CALXKE010000022.1 coordinate 26,828, forward strand.
GTTTTATTTCTTTTTCTCTAATCCAATGTGTATATTCATGAGCAAGTAACATTTTAATATTTTCCTCTATTCCTAGAGTTGATTCTAATAATATAACAGTAACATCTTCATTTTGATACTTTGTAGAATATATTGTAGTCGTATTCATTCCTATAATGATATATACTTTTTTATCAATATTTTTATAATCTAATATATTTCCCAGTTCATTTACTGTATTCTCAAAAACTACATCTAAATTAATGCTATTTGAATGCGTTATTGTATCTAACAATACTTTCTGATATTCTACACTATCTATAATTTCTTCTATTTTTTCTTGCCCTATTTTCTTGGGTTCAAAGTAAATGTCTTTTAAAATATTATAATTATTATGAATATAATTTTTTATTGATGTTTTTATTGTACCTGTATTTTTATATTGTTCAAAGAAATCATTACATTTAAAATAGTAATTCACTCGTATGTATCCTCCTAAAATTGATTTGGCAATTGGTCTATGCTAATTCCACCTCCTACATTATCCCAATCTATTTTTATATTTTCAAATTTCTCATTTTTGAAATCATTTAACCTTTTATAATCATTTTCTTCCATTTCAAAATCTAAAGATTTTATATTTTCATCTATTCTATAACAGTTTGTACTCTTAATTAAAACATTAATTTTCTTTTCTTTAATTATCCAATTTAATATGATTTGATTTTGAGTTTTATTATATTTTTGTGATAATTCTACTAATAATTCATAATTTTTTAATTGCGTTCGATTTCTTCTTAAAGGTTGATATGCAACAAATTCCATATTATTTTTCTTGCAATAATCCAATATTCCAATACTTTCATTTATTTTACATTCTAAATTATAAACACCTTCAAAAAAATCCAATTTAACATTTGTATTTATTTCTTTTAATTGTTCTAATGAGCAATTACTGATTCCTAAATATCTTGTTTTACCTATTTCTTGTAGTCTCTTCATTTCAAAATAAGTATCTAATAGGGGAAGCTTTGTAAATTTAGGTGAATGTAATTGTAAATTATCTACATAGTCCAAATTTAATATGTCTAAATATTCATCTAGTTGCTTTTCAATATCAGATTTTTCATTTACTGTTGGCTCTATGTTAACACTTATAAATAAATTTTCTCTACCACACTTTTCAATAAAACTTTTTAATGATTTTACAATATTACCATTTTCATATAACATATACAAAGATAAATAATTTTGTCCTAATTTATATGAATGAAATAAAGCTTCTATATCTCTGTTATCTTGATAATTAATTTTCCATGTACCTATCCCTATTGGAAATATCTTCTTTTTATCAATCATAAAATCTTTTACATTTTCCATTTGATAATGTGTTTCTGTTTCTCCATATACTTTAAATCCTAATTGTTCATATAATTTTTTAGCTGGATTATCTTTAAATACTTGTAAAATTGTTCTGATTCCTTTTTTATGATTTTCTTTTAATTGTTCTTCTAAAATTTTTCTTCCTATTCCTTTATTTTGATATTCTGCCAATATACTTATTTCATTTATAAATAAATCTCCATCTTCAGTTGTATGCACTGCATATACTCCTATTGGCTCATTATTAACCAAGATAATTCTTTTATGAGATAAGTGTTCTTTTAAATCTTGTTGTAATCTTTCTTTTTGGTCATCATCTTTCCAACCCCAAATTTTATCTACATACCATTTAAAATTTTCTTTTTTCAGCTCAAACAAAAAATCAAAATCTTCTAATGTGCAATTTCTAAAGCTATATTCCATAATCTTATTCTCCAATCTTTGAATTACATTTGATAATTATAATTATTTATCTCTTATTTTAATTCTTTTTTTCTTCTTCTGCTGGTAAAATATAACTTATATTTTCTTATAATATTTTGCTCCTTTTATTACCTACTTTCTTCTTTAGTCTTTTAATCTATATTTTCTATTTTTATTTGCGCCTTCTGCAAGAATCACTTTTTCTTTTGCCATTTTTGATAAAATTGCTCTCGTCCTTTGCACTGATAATCCTAATAATTCGCTAGCAATTGTTGTTGTAATATATTCATTTTGTTGCAAATAATTTAAAAT
>CALXKE010000023.1 GCA_944388805.1 uncultured Clostridia bacterium
TCCACACCCTTCTGCTCACATAATCGCCTTATTATTACTCCTATATCTTTTCTTATTTTTCCGTATATTTCCATCCTCCTATATTTGGGTGCAAATACTATATGATATTTGCAATTCCAAGCACTATGTGCTAAACTATTTTTGTCTTTCATGACAAATTCCTCCTTTTTGATTTTTATTTGCGGTTGGCGAACCACATTTATTATATCAAAAAGGAGGAATTTTTTACTCATAGCTAGAAGCTTTTAGAACCCCCTGTAAAACAGGGGGTTTTCATTACCCAAAAAAGAAGAATTTATCAAATTTAAAGATAAATTCTTCTTAATATTTTTATTCTTCATAATTTCACATTAATATTTAATTTTGTTCATTGTCTATAATTTTAAAAGTACCATCATCTTGTTTTTGCATTTTGACATTTTTATCTAATATTGCCACAGGTCTAACACCTAAAATCATGTTTTTTTCACCATTAATAATAGTTCCTGAATAAGAAACACCCAAAGTTCCTTTTTTATCATCAACCGAATCTGCTGGAGATGCTAACCACCATCCCTTTGCTTTATCAGTATTTTTTATTACAAAAAAATTGTCTTGTTCCAATTTATCATCTTCATCTACTGTTGTAACACTAGAACTAGAATATGCACTTTTTACGAAATATCCATTTGTACTAGAAGCATTTGCATGTTTGTTAGTATAATACATTTTATTATATGCTTGATAATATAATTCTAATGTTGGACCACCGATTATAAATTCAGCATACCCATTTGTATCTTTAAATCCATTCCATTTTGACTGATCTAACATAGCAGCAGTATTAGAAAAATTTGAAGAACTTTTTCTAGGTGCACTTTTTACTTTATCATAAAATGCTTTTAATAAATTTCTTAAAGTTTCTTCTTTAACACTTTCTAAATCATCTGCATATTGTTTGTTATCATCATTAAAGTAAAATTTGTAATCATCACCAGAACTAACATTAAATATTTCTTTTGGAATGTCTTTAGCTGGTACATAATCACTTGCAACTAAATATATTCTAGGTTCTATTAATTCATTGGAATTATCTTCAATATTTCCTGCATATAATATTTTCCATTCAATATTTTCATCATTACCAGATTTATAGTTAGATACAACATGTCCAATTACTTCTGTTCCTTTTAATTTTCCTAATGATTCTGCATCATAATATTGACTTAATTGTGTTTTATCTTCTTTTGAATTATCATTATTATTACTTATTTTAACAATAACAATACTAGCTATACAGATAATTAAAACGATTATACATATTATTATAATTAAATTACTCTTTTTCATTTTATTCCCCTTCCATTTTAAATCACTATAATATTATCATAAAAAAAAAATAGTATCAAGCAAAGCACTAAACTTTACCTGATACTATTTCTATTCATATTTTGGACTACCATATCCTATTACTTGAGCGTCATCAAGTGAGTACATTCTTTCAGCACATTTATTATTAGTATTTCCTTCTATTGTATAAATATTTCTGTTTGTTAAATCAGTTCTTGTAACTATTCCCACATGATCACATCTTCCATCTTGACTACCATTTTCCTCATACCAATCAAAAAATATTATATCTCCCGCTATTGGATAATAACTTTCTCCTCTATCATTCCACTGATTTCTTTCTTTAAACCAATTTACTCCGTCTGAACAAAGAGAAAATTTTGGAATAATTCCTTTATCAATATAGCCACACTGATCTGCACACCAAGACACAAAACAAGCACACCATTCAACATGTTCATTAAATCCATACCATTTCCAAAATTTATCTCCACCCTCATTTCCTATTTGAGCTTTTGCAACTAATACAATTTCCGAACTTGGAATTTCAGAATTTTCAGAACTTTCATCCTCATTAAAAAGAACTGCAACAAATCCAGCAATTAAAGCTATAATTAATATAATAACAACTGCAACCCATCCTCCAGCAATAATTGCAGAAACAATAGCTTTTGCACCAGCAATTATTGCTTTTATTGCAGTTATAGTAGCTTTTACCACTGCTTTTGTTGCTCTTACTGTAGTTTGTATTACTTGTTTTGATGCTCTTGCTATTCGCTGTGTCATTTTTACACTTTCCTTTGCTATTTTCTTGCTATTTTTTGCTATATTCTCTGTTGTCTTTATTCCTTTTTTAGCAAGTATTTTCGTGTTTTTACTTGTTTTGATATTTTGCTTTATACCTTTTTTTATTGTTTTGCCTGATCTATCAACTACATTTTTTAATTGTCCTGTTTTTTTATTTTTAATTCTATTTTTTAATGTTGAAATTTTTTGTTTTCCTTTTATAAAATTTTCCTGTGTTTCTTTTAATGATTTTTTCCCTATCTCATTACCTTTTTGTAAACCTTTTCTCGAAATATAATTCATACTTTCTTGAACTTTATTGCTTGCATAGTCCTCTGCTGAACTATTACTTTCATTAGATGTTAGTTCATTAAATTTTTCTTTAGTTGTTACTAAATTATCCTTAATTTTTTCTACTCCTACTTTACCCTTATCAATTTTCTTTATAGTTTCTTGAGGTTTTACTTTTATTTTTACATTTGCCAAAATATCTCCTCCTTTCAATAAAGCATAAAAAAAGAAGTCAATTTGACTTCAATTTCTTTTATTATGTATCATTTCAAAAGTTGTTTTTAATTTAAAACTTTATTAAATTTGTTGCATAAATCAACTATATAATCATATTTTAATAATTCACTTTGCCATGTTTTATTTATATTCTCTAATCCATAGTATAATCCTGCTATCCCTCCTACACAAGCTCCTACTGTATCAGTATCATTTCCTAAATTAATTGCTCCAATTATTGCTTGGTTAAATGTTTTTGTATTTAATAAAACCCAAATTGTAGCTTCTAATGTGTCAATAATAAAACCTGTAGATTTAATTTCATCCAAAGAATACTTATTTATGTTTTTCCTCAATAGTCTATAATATCTATTTATTGTTTCATCTGTAAAATAAGTATTATATTTAATTTTTTTTACTGTTCTATATGCTTGTGTCAAATTTTTATTTTTCAATAATGCTATTCCATACATGACATATATAAAACATCCCATGATACTTATTTCATGTCTATGAGTAATTGAAGATACATTTTTAACTACTTCATATATTTCTTTTTCATTCATTTCTTTTGCATAGCAATAATAAACTAATGGTAACATTCTCATTAAAGATCCATTTCCATTGTCCATTTCAGAAGTACCTCCACATTTTTCTGCTACATCTTTTTTATTTTCATATCTACCTATTGCTCTCAAACATGTTCTTCCTATATCAAAAACTCTATCTGTTGAAGTATATTTTGCATTTTTTACCCATTCTAAAAAATTGTTTGCTATAGTATTAAAATTTACACCATTATCTTTAATTATTGCATCTACTGTAGCTAAAGTCATTGATGAATCATCAGACCAAGCACCTTTTGGAACATTATGACTTCCATAACCTAACATTTCAGTGGTAGGTTTTTGCATTAGTTTTTCTCTCATACAAAATTCTAATGGTACTCCCATTGCATCTCCTACTACAAAACCTATAATTCCTGCTTTAGAATCTATCATTACACTCCTCCATTTCTTGTGATAGTATATTAAAGATTATTAAAGTCTGATAGTTATTTTAGATATTTTAAATAAAATTCTGCTATATTTTTTATAAATTTGCCTACAGGCGAGTTTTCTTGTTTATCAGCTTGAACCTGTTTATATAAATATAAAACTATTCCAATATTATTTTTGTCAAAAAATTCTGGTATGTTTTCTTTTGTAATCATTTTCATTGCTTCTTCAACTTCTGGTATTTGTTTATCTCCAGTTTTTGAGAATATATATTGTAATTCATTAATAACTAGATCATTTTTAGTATTATCAAATTGTATAGAATAGACATACAAACATTTAGCAAGCTCAAATTCTTCTTTTTCTATATAATAGTAGCCTAAATCTCTGTAAAATCTTCCTAAATCATTTGGTAGATAAATATATTTATATGTTTTATCAATTTCTTCTTTAATTAACTTTAAATCACCTTTTCTTTTATACGCATCTATTAATTCAAACCTTGCAGTCGCATTGTATGGATTAAATTTTATTGATTTATTCAAATATTCAACTGCTTTATCAATATTTTTTTCTTCAATAGCTATTGAACCAAGTCTTAAGTATCCTGTCGAATAATCAATACCTATATCTTTTGCTCTTTTTTCAGTATTAAGTTCATTACACAACAAAAATTCAATGGGATTTCTTGGAGAATATGGTATACTCACTTTATCTTCTTTGACTATTCCATCTGTTTTTATAAATTCTTCTAACTCTTTTTTAGCATTTTTCAAGTCTCCTGCTTTCATATAATCTTGACCTTTTTCTAAATGTGATATAATTTCTTTATAAATGACATTATTAAGTTCTTCTTTTTTTTCATCAGAAGTATTTTCAAAAATCATTCTTCCTATTTCCTTTAAAATTTCATTAGCCATTTCATGTTTTTTATATTTTTCGCACATCTTTTTTAAGTACTTTAGATTACTTTCTCTATCATCACTCAAATTTGCTCTAATTTCTGCTATTATTTTTTCATAATTTTCTGCTTCTTTTTTATTAAAAAATAGTCCCATTATAAAACACCTCTAATTTATAAAACACATATTTAGTTCTTCAGGTGCATTATATCATAGCAATTTGTTTTTCTCAACTTTATTAAAACCTTATATCCCTCTAAATCTTTTTTCCTACAATGACCATTCTTCCATTTTTTTGTGAATATTCACATGTAGAAAGAGTTATGAATTTATCTCCATATTTAAATTCAATATCTGTATTATAAAGTTCTAATTTTTCACAATTAATAACAAAATCATTAAATTCATCTTCACTATTAAAATCATAATAATTATAATATTTGAATCCTTTGTCGGTATAAGCAATAGTTTTAAAAACAAAAGCTACTTCATATTTGCTTTCTATTGTTTCATCACCTTCTAAAGTATAAAATTTTATATATTTATGATTACTATAAAATTCATACTTCTTATAATAATCTAATTGTGAAAACATTTGATTATCTTTCATGTGGTGTCCATATATTATCAAATTATCACTAGAATTTATTTTACAATATTCTGCTAAATATGGAGTACCATGACTTGAATAATTTTTATATACATTTCTATGAAGATAATAATTACCATTTTGCATAACAGGATAATCTATATTTGTTCCATCTATTTTTATCCAACCTACTACATCAGAATTTATATTTTTAATATTTTTCAAATTGTAATTGTCATTTGGTGTATTCTTTTCATTATCCTCAGTAATATCATCATTTTTGTCATTTTTAGTTACTATTTCTTGTAAATTATCATATATATCATTTTGTTTCTTATTTTCTAAAATTTCTTTAATAAGAAAAAAGCTACTAATAGCAAAAATAACTATTAGTAGCAATAAAATAAATTTGTATTTCTTATTCATTTAAGCCTTCTCCAGGTTTTGTTGTCATTAATTTATAAAGTTCTGTATTCTTTGGAAATCTATTAGAAAAAGGAACTAAAGATGAACCTACTTTAATAAGTCCTTCTCCAGCTCCTACATTTGTTATATAACTCATTTGTAAATCTGAAATATTAAGCAATTTTGCTAATTCTATTCTATCAGTGCTTGCTTGATTAAGCATTATAATAAATTCAGAATTTGCAAGCATTGTTCTAGCAGTATGACTTTGTAACAAGTCCTCTACATTTTGTGTTATACCAGTACAAAAAGCACCATATTTTCTAACTCTCTTCCAAAGTGTAAATAAGAAATTTGCAGAATATTCATATTGAAACAAAAGATATATTTCATCGATAAATATATATGTATTTTTTCCTTTTGTTCTATTTGCTGTTATTCTATTTAAAATAGAATCTAAAACTACTAACATTCCTATAGGAAGTAATTGTTTTCCCAAATCTAATATATCATAGCATATTAAACTACTAGAAGTATTTACATTTGTATTCATTGCAAATGTATTTAATGAACCATTTGTAAATAATTCTATTGCTAATGCAATTTCTTTTGCTTCTTCTTCAGGTTGTTTTAATAATTCTTCTCTAAAATCTTGCAATGTTGGTGGTATTCCCTGATAATTACCCTGTTGAAATACTCTATAGACATTTGCAGTACATCTATCTATTATTGACTTTTGTTTCGGTCCGAGATTACCACTACCAATTAATTGTTCACAAAGCGACAAAATAAATTCTGACTTTAATATAACAGGATTAGCTCCATCACCATATTCCGAGTTCATATCCATCGCATTTATATGATTATTACTTGTTGCAGAAATTTTAATAACCTCTCCAGTTAATGACTTAATTAATGGAGAATATTCTCTTTCTGGATCAATTATAATTATATCTGCTTTAGGATCTCTTAATCTTATAGAAGTAATTTCTTGTTTTCCGGCAAAAGATTTACCACTACCAGATACCCCTAAAATAAATGAATTTCCATTCAGTAATTGCCTTCTGTCAGCGATTATCATATTTTTACTTATGGTATTTTGACCATAAAAAATACCATTCTCATGTCTTATCTCTTGGACTTTAAATGGCATAAATACTGCTAAACTTTCAGTTGTTAAAGTTCTCAATGCGTCTATTTTCCTAACTCCATAAGGTAAAACTGTATTAAGTCCATCTAATTGTTGATACCTTAAAATACCTAACTGACATAAATTTTTGCTAGCAACTTGTAATAATGCTTCCGTATCACTTTCTAACTTTTCCTTTGTGTCATCTGTAATTACAATAGTAAGAACAGCTAAAAACATTCTTTGATCTCTTAAAGTTAGATCATCTAAAAATTCTTTAGAATCATTTCTTTGTTGTTCCATATCATAAGGTATAATTGCAGAAAAATTATTATTTGCATTTTGTTTTCTTTGCCAATTTGTTATATTAGTTTCAACTCCAAGTCTACGATTTTCAGCTTCTTTAACTGCTTCATCCATTGGAATAGGAATAATATCTATTGATAGCATCATATTTCTATTTAAGTCTGTCAGTTCTGAAACCATATTATCATTGATATAACTTGCAAATTCTTTTAAGAAAAATACTCTTCCATACCTCTTGCCTAGCATAAAATAGTCTTTTTCAAATTGAGCAGTATCAGAACATATAAAATCTTTAAAATTATGCCCTTTTTTCATTGTTTCGTGTATATCAAAATGAAATGCTGTTTCTTCTCCTGTTCTATAAAAATCATGAGCAATTCTTAATCTTTCTGTTGCATCTAATTCAATACATTTTGAACCTAACGCATTAAAATGATTAATTAATTCTGTACTTGTTCTTGTAAAGTAATTTCTCGCTTCTTCAATACTATTTTTATACACTGATATTGTAATTATTTTTTCCTGGACTATTTCATTTGCATTCTCTGCTTGAGAAATAAGCATTTGATTATATTCATGTCTATATTTATCTAACCCATCATTAGCATCTTTTAACAAAATTGTTTTTTGAAAATCTAATTTATTTATTCTTCTATTATTTATTGTAATTTTAGTTGTTGCTCCAGTATCTAAAGAATTAAGCAAATCAGAATAATCTAAAAACATTGCTTCCTTATCTTCTTTACTTGCTACTGCATAGTTTATGTCCAAAAATTTATACGATTTTGAATATTTATTATTTCCAACTAAAAAAATTCCATCTTCCCATATTGCATTAATTGGAATAATATCTTGTACTGCTTTAGGTATTTTAAATTTTTCTTTATCCATTTTAAATATCCTTTTTAAAGTTTTCAGCATTATTTTTTCCTCCTTTTTTTATTTTTTTATTTTTCTTTTCTTTGTTTTTCTTCTGTGGTCTTAATATGCCTTGTTTTAAATTTTTCTCTATTATAGGTTTAAATTCTTCTGCATAAATATTCTTTGCCTTAAAAGTTAGTTTTTTGGGACTAATAAACTCGGATCTTATAAAAGCTATAATAAACTTTTCTGCAGTCATTCCGTTATATTTCACAAAGCCTAACACTGCAAAAGGAACTGCACCCAAAATACAAACCCAAGATAGAGTTTCTATACCCAAAAAAGGTTTTAGTGAAAAATATAAAATTAATGCTACACAACATGCCAATAATGAAAAAATGAACTGACGAATAGTCAGTCCAAAAAATATGTTTTCACTAAATTCTCGAATATCTTTATTTATTTTAACTTCCATTTACCTTGCCTCCCTCTTTTTTGATTTTTCTCGTTTTGCTTTAACTTTATTTTCTTTATACCATTTTTCAAATTTTGCCCACTCTTTTTCATTCATAACGACATCTTCAATAAAAATTGGCTTGCACTTTTTATGCAATTCTGTCATTTTATCTTCCCATTCTTTTATATTTTCAATATTTCTAATATTTTTTATTCCTTGATTCCACTCATTTATTTTTCCATGAGTTCTTATATAATCATCTAAAGCATCATACTTTTTACTTCCTATTTGTATTCTTAATTTTTCATAATCTTGTGTTATGCTCATGTTAATACCTCCATATTAATCGATTTGCATTTCGCTATTTTACTCAAAAAATCATTATCTTTCTAATTTTTTACCTCTTTCTCTTTTTCCTTCTTTTTCATTTTTGTTTCTTTTTAAATCTTTTAACTCATCTTTTATTGACTTTTTATTATTTATCATTTTAGCTTTTCTATAACTTTTTCCATAATCATCTCCCCAATTATATTTTTCTAATTCTTTCCATATTTTTGGTGAATAATTAAGTAAATTATTGTATTCTAAATCATAAAACCTTGCTACATTATTACCTGTTGCATTTTTTCTAAATTCTGCCCTACTAATTTTTTCTATCTTTTTAAAAAATGTTTCATGCCACAATTCAGAAACATTTCTAATTTCTAAATATAACATAGGGTTATCTTTATTAATCTTTCCTCTAATTGCTAAATAGATTTTTTCTTTATTTCCAAGTTCATCTGACCAATCTAATTTATAATAGTGAGTTAATAAAGTTTTCTTTATACTATAATATTTTTCTTTCAATACTATCATCTCCTATATTCCCATCATTTCTCTAACAATTCTGTCTGATAATCTAATTGAGCCAACCAAAACTAGCATATTAAAAATTAGCTCTCCTACATATTTCCATACCATATTAACTGCTTCAGCTCCAGTATCTACCACTGGTGGCGAAGTTGCAAAAGCTGAAAATATTATACAAGCCAAAACTATTATTGCACCTTCTAAACAAACTGCTATATAACTCTTTAAAAAACTTTTTCCTATATTTTGTGTAGGTTCGCCTGCAAATGCTGAAAGTGGTATTGGTGCTATTGCTGTATACATATATAATTTAAAAAATCTTCCATATACAGTAAGAATTAAAATAAATGAGAGCACAGTTACAAATAGTCCACCCAATAGGGTAACAGCCCATAAAGGAATGCTCTCAAAAAATCCACAGTTGTTTACTGCATCTATTATTGATTGTGGAAGTGTCATTGCACTTGCTTGAAATGAACTTTTTGCCATAATAGTTGTTACAATTCCCTGTATAATTTTAAATATTGCTAACATAAGATCTAATCCATAAGTAACTATTCCTTTTGCTATTACAAACCTTAAGAATAACTTTAATGCTTGTTCTGGTCTTTTTAATTCAGAAAAATTTGTACATGTTCTAACAACTCCAACAACAAAAAATAGAACAAGAAGTGCAAGTCCTATTGCTTGCAAAGCTCCGTTGATATTTAAGATAACTTGCCATATTGCACCACCTCTGAAACTTGCAGGACTTTCTGTTACTAATGTATAAATCTCTGATAATTTTCCGTTCCAAGTATCCAAAGCATTTTGTAAATTTCCTACAATCCAGTTCACTTTATACACCTCCATCTTTATAATCTTCTATGTTAATATCACTACTTATTTCATCTCCCCAAGCATCCCATCCTTTTACCTTTTCTCTTGCAAATAATTCTATTCGTGGTAATTCTCCAAACAGTTCAACTATCTTATTTCTTACTTCATCAGGTTTTCTGCTATGTTCTCTTCGAGGTGATAAAATTACACTTGATATTTTATTAGTTACAGGTTTCATTCTTCCTTTAACTCCCAACAAACATACTTCACAATTACTTTTGGTATAATAACCAACTCCAAAAAATGGCTGTAAATTTTTAGGATTTAATTTTATCCAACTAAATCCCAAAGTTTTATAATCAAAGTTCCATTCTTTGAATAATTTTATTTGCTCATCTAACATAGGAAAAGTAACCCATAAAAACAATGCGCAATTTTCATTTGCTAAATTATTTATTGGTAGTTCTCTTATTTCTTCCATTTTCATTAAATTATAATGATTACCTGCTCCCCCTCTAAATCTAGTATTATTATTAGCTCTACTATTGTACTTCCACGGAGGATCCATATAAATAATGCTGTATTTTTTTAATTTTTTATCCATTTTTACCTCCTTCTTTACTAAAATTAGGCAGATAAACAATATAGTTTATCTGCCTTTTAAGACTTTTATTATCCACCAGTAATAAGATTTAAAATTTCTTTAGCAAATGTAATTACTATACCACCTGCTAAAGTCATTATTCCGTTAGCTCTTTGTGTTGGATCATGTGATTTTAAACTCATTCCTACTTGTACTACACCAAATCCTAAAATAATCATTCCAACAGCTCTTATTAACCCAAAAATAAAATTAGATAAATTACTTATTACAGTTAATGGATCATCAGCAGCAAATACTGGTAATTGTTGAGCCACATTTAGAATTACAACATATCCTGTAATAATTGCAATCCATTTCAATAGTTTTTTTAATATTATATTATGTTTCTTTAATTTTTTATTCTTTTTTAATTTTTCCATTACTTTACCCTACCTTTCTTTGTTTAACTTTTAGTTTTAGACATAAAAAAAGACCAGAATTATATATTTTTTTATATAAATCTGGTCTTTTAACTATTAATATCTTTTTTAAAAATATTTTCAATTTCTTCATCTGATAATAATTCAAAATCATTATTAATTGTTTCTAAATCAACAATTTTTTCTGTATCAATTTCTATGTTATCTAAATTAAATGATATAGTTCCTATTGCATTTTCAGTTCCTCCATGTATATATGGTTTAACATTTTTATTTCCAATAGGAGTATATATACTATTAAAATGCTCTTTTAGATTAAATTTCAAATCTTTTACAGGTCTTTCTCCCCTAATAAACAATAAGGCATAATTATTATCTAGCATTCTAACTTCATCTGGAGTTAACAACTCTCTACCTGCTATTTGGTCATTTTTAGAATAACTTCCATGTGATCCATAACTTCTACCATAAGAATTTGTATCTATTGTTTCTTTACCTAATAATTCACTAACATATTTATGAGTACTTTGTTCATTTCCCCCTAAATACAAAAATTCATCGCAATTTCCAACTATTGATTCCCACTGTTTTTCAAATAGAGCTTTTAATTGTGCTAGGTTTTGTAAAATAATAGATACAGAAACTTCTCTTGATCTCATTACCGATAAAATTTTATCAAAATCATCTGGTAAACTTACATTGGCAAACTCATCCATTACAAAGTGAACATGGACAGGTAGACTTCCTTTGTATTTATAATCTGCTAAATAAAATAATTGCTGAAACAACTGAGTATATAATATACTAACTAAAAAATTAAATGATGTATCATTGTCTGGAATTATGGCAAACAGAGCTACTTTTTTTTCTCCTAAACTTTGTAAATCTAATTCATCTGTTTGTGTTAATTGTGCCATACTCTCTAAATTAAATTTTTCTAGTCTTGAAGCTAGTGTTACTTGTATTGACTTTAATGTTTTAGCAGATCCAGAATGATATGACCTATAATATTTTAATGCAATGTGTTCTGGATTTCTCGTTTCTAACCTATTAAATAACATATCTAATGGACTTACATAGTCATCATCATCTTCTTTTACATCTCCAGCCCTTAATAGCTCCATAACCATTACAAAATTCTGTTCTTCAGGTGGAGCTTCATACTTTAAGTAAAAAATCAAAGCTAAAAGAAGCATACTTGCAGCAGTATCCCAAAACGGATCGTTTGTCGTACTACCTTTTGGTGTTGTAGACTTAAATAAATTAGTTGCTAATTTTTGGACATCATTATCTGTCTTTATATATACAAAAGGGTTATAGCAATGCGATTTTTCCATATTAATTAAGTCTAATATTTTAACTTCATATCCTTTTTTTTCAAGCAAATATCCTGTATCCCTGACTATTTCACCTTTAGGATCTAATATCACATAAGATGTAGCACACTGCATTACATTAGGTTTACAATAGCTATAAGTTTTTCCAGCACCAGAACCTCCTATAACTAAAACATTTACATTTCTTCTATGTTCCTTTCCATTTATTCCTATTGAAACATTTTTCGTTAATATTTTATTATAATTATTTGGTTGCTTATATTTTTTGTTAAGTTCTTTTACTTTGCCCCATTTAGCTGAACCGTTTTCCTCTCCTCTTCTATAATTTTTTCTGTTAGATTCATATAACAAAATAGATAAAATATAAATAAGTAACAGAATAACAATAGTTTTAATACTATTATCAACAAATGATATTTTTAATGGATTACTTAATGCAATACCAATATTTTTTATAATATCAATTAATCCTCCATTAGTATAAGGTGCAATTAGAAGAGCAATCCATATAATCGGAATGACACCAATTAAATATAAGCCTTTAGTAATTTTTCTTTCATCTTCCCTCAATAGTATATTTTCCTTTTGTATTTTTATTTAAAGATATTGATTTTTTATTTATAGGGGCATTTAACAAATTTATAATTAATTTGTCAATAATTTCTGTATCAATATTTTCTTGTAATTTAGTATTTCTAAATTCATTTAAAGCATTCAACATTAATTTATAATCATACTTATCTAAAATAATTGTTCTTGTTTCTTCCAATATCAATCTCCTCCTTATCTATTAGATTTAGTTTTCTTTTGTGTATGTTTTGCTACTTTTCCAATATTTTTTTCTTTACTTTTTACTTCATCTAATTTTTTTGCTTCAATTTTTAGTTCTGCAAGTTCTTTCTTTACAGAAGGTTTTTTTATTCCTTTAGAAACCCCTTCTTGCATCTTTGAAGTATTTGAGGAAGGCTCTGACAGAGGGCTTTTTTCTGTCTTTGCCACATTGAAATTTTCATTAGCATTCTTTTCTTTCTGTATAGGTTTTTGAGTTAAAACTTCTTCTAGTTGTTCTTCTTTTGATTTTTCCTGTACTCCCATTTCTTTTTTCTGTGCTTCTCTATTTTCAATAGACTTTGTAACTTCAGTTTCCATTCTTGCAGTATCTACTGTTGTTAGCTTAAATCTTTCTACTATTCTATTAATTCGAGAAGCATCTTCTTCTTTTACCATAATGTCTATCATACCATCAATTTTTTTATTTTCTTTGTTTATTAAAGCACAATAAGAAATACCGTAATTTTTAGCCTCTTTAGCAAAAGTCTTTAAATCTTCTTGCTTCACAGTAAAAATCTTTAATGGTTTACCAGTTTTTAGCATTTTATTTAGTTTAGTTTTTCCTTTAATTTGATTTTGGCTCTTATCCTTCATTACAGTATATAACATAGCTGCAATATTTTTTGCACCACTGCCTGTTAATCTTGCTAATACTTCAAATCCTTCTAAACTTAATCTTACAACTTGCTCTGACGCATCTCCATTAACACTCATATAAAATTACTCCTTTCCTTTTTTATATTTATCTTTTTGCTTGTCTTTTGTTTCTTTTTCCAATTCTTCTTGCTTATCTAGTTCATCTAAATTCTGTTCTATCTTTGGTATTCTAGTTTTAATATCTACGCATAGCTCCACCCTCTTTCTTAATTTAATTAATTTATCATTTAAAGATGAAATTTCTTCTGCAATCTTATGCTTTTCATTTTCATCTTTTGATAACTTCCTTTTTGTCCAAAGATTTTCTCTTTGACTTAATAATTCATTTATTTTTAAATTTGCTTTATTTTTGTAATTTATTAAATCATCTAATGTTTTTATATTGTGAACATATAAAAACCTAGCTTCATTAGAAAGTTCTTCCATTCTTGAAACATCAGCTCTAATACTTGCTGGTAGTCTTTGCTGTGGTACACTACTAGGGAAAACTTTTAATAAATAGCAATAGTGATAATATAATGCAATAAATCCTTTTGCTTTGGCTCTTTTATGCCTCTTTGCAAAAGGATATTTAACTTTTCTATAATTATAAACATTCTCTATAAACGGAACACGAACTGCTTTTTCTTCTAAAATTCTTCTTTTGATATTTTCTATTGTATAATTTTCTCCATATCTTCTTTCTATCCTAATATTTCTTTTATATGGTTCTTTTCTAATACTTATCTTATTAGCTCTTAAAGTTATTTCATAATCTAACTTTTTCATTAAATATAAAAAATCATCATAGGAATATGCTTGTCTTATTGCTAAATCTATATCCCTTTTTGCATTATTAGAATAATTATCATTATATAAAGATTTTTTATAAAAGTTTTCATAATTTAATTTCTTTTTAGATGGCTTTTCTTTTAAAACATTTAATCCATATTCTTTACATATTTCATCTGATAAATGTCGAATTATGGAATAATTTGTATGATTATCATAATATTTTAATCCATCTTTAAAAGATACTGAATTTATTACAAAATGATTATGTATGCAATGAGTGTTTAGGTGCGTTGTAACTATTACTTGAAATCTATCTCCCCACATTTCATTTGCTAGTTGTACTCCAATTTTATGAGCAAGTTTTGGAGTAACCTCACCTTCTTTGAATGATTGATAAGCATGAAAAGCAAGTATTTTATCTTCTTTATGATAATACTTTTTTGTATCTTGCATTTCTTCATAAGCTGAATCTGGTTCACAATTAATTCCAGTAACATAGAATTCCTTTTCTGTTTTGTCTGCATTTTTTGCATAATCAATGACATTTACTAGGTCATCAACGATCATTTCATTATTTTTCCTATATTCAATTACTTTTGTTTTTTCTTTATCTTCTGCATAATCTAGCACATGATCCATCCTTTTTATTACTTTCCATATCTTTGTTGTCGCCATATTACCATCTCCTACAAAAATTTTTTCTTAACTTCCTTTGCAAATTTATGCCAATTTTCAGCTTCTTTTTTATAATAATTTTTATCAATATTATTTGTACTATTTGCTTTATAAGCTATCTGATTTAAGTTAACACCTATTTTAGAAAGTTGTTTCATAACCTCATAGAATTCAATACCTGGTTTTTCTTTTATTTGCTCTTCCATTAGTAGTTTTCTAAAATATTCTCCATAGGAAAGATTGCTTTTTTTACAATCTGATATTAACTTATCGTTTTCTACTTCATTAAGCATTATGTCTTTTCTAATATATCTTTTTCTCAATTTTTTTCCTCCTTTTTTTATATGGGGATTGGGGCTAGCCCCATTATATAGAATTTGAAACACGATACTTTCGTGTGAACAAATTCAGTGCTTGCTAGGACAAGAAATCTAATTTTTGCATATATAATTATATTGTCATTTCTTCTTTATTATGTACTTTATTTATTCTATACTGGTCAATTTCTTGTTTCTTTTTTAGTCCCAATTTAAAACATAAATAATCATTTATATCTTTGCCATAAGGAGCAGGTATATCATAAATATTATAGTTATTTAATGATATAATTAATCCTTTTGTTGCTTCCCTTCCAGCTCTATCATTATCTAAATGCAATACAATATCTTTAATTTTTGTATTTTTTTCTAAAAATGTTTCTACTGCTATTGGTATTTTACTTTGCTCTATAATCTTACTTGGTTGATATACACCAGCTAACGCTAAAAGGTTTTGATTTTGGTAATCATATCCTTTTAATTTCAATAATGTTGCATAAGATAATAAATCAATACTACTTTCAAAAATATGTAATGAATCATTATTTATTCTACTTAATAATCTAAAAGAATACTTTTTTGAACTACCTTTTGCATCTCTCATTATTCTTTTTTCGTTTGTACTTCTACATCCTGCATATTTAATATTATGCTCCTCATCATATCCCAAAAAAACTACATTATTTGTTTTATTTTCCTGATATATAAAACTCTTTTTTATGCAATCATTTATGATATCTTCATCTATTCCTCTGTTCTTTAGGTATTGAATAGCAATATTATTATTTTCTGCTCTTTCAGGAATAACTATTTTTTTTGTTACATTACAAATTTCATTTCTAGGTTTTATATACTCATTTATATTTCTGTTTAAAATAGCACTAACAGCACTTTGTAAAGTCATTTTTTCTACTTTTATCAAATAATCTAAAGCAGTTTTTCCAGCTTCATTCGTAGAAAATCTATGCCATAATCCATTACTTATAATCACACTATCATGAGTTTTTAATGAATATGTTCCTGCTCCTTTTTTCACAAGTTCTGATGGGTTATTATTCATAAAATATGTTAATAAATCTATTTCTTTTGCTTGTTGCACAATTTCCTTTGGTACAAACTTTGCCAATTATAGCACCTCCTTTTTTGTCAAATAAAAAAAGATATCAGATTAATCTAATACCTTTTACAATAGTTATAATAATTTCATATTAAAAATTTATTACTTCTTTCATTCCCAATTTAAAACATAAATTCAATTCCATATATACCAATTCTATATCTATTTCTCGTAAATCTACAAGAGCCATTATTTCTTCTTTATTTAGTTCAATTGGCATTAAATCTTCATATACTTTAGCAACTATAGGATATTTTTTTATTATCTCTCTATATCTCTTTTGTAAATCTTTATACTCCTTCGTTTTTAACATATATTTTATTTTTTGTTCTTCTATCCATTCTGAAAAGTTATTTTTAGAATAATTAAGAAATGTATCTTTATCATTTATTTTAGTTTCTTTCTTAAAAAATTCATTTCTTATTTTTTCCCTTTCAAGCAGCCCTAATTTAAAATATGCCAATCCCCAAATATCAACTTCTTTACTATATTCTAGTTCATATTTTGAAAACATTTTACAAGTCTTTTGGTAATCATCTTGATTTGGAATTACTGTTTTTAAATAGTTAGTAAATTCTTCTGATAATCTACCTATTTTAGATTCAACTTCTTTAATTTTGCTATTTTTATCATACATAGCTTGTTCAAATTTTTCTTTTATGAAGTCATACATTTGGTCTAAAATTGGTTTATTAAATAATTCTTCCATCTTTTTTCCTCCTTTGATTAGATTATAACATTTTACTTTGGCGAATTGAAATGTACGAATTATTTTTTTGTAAATTTGACAAAAAAAGAGTAATATATTAGAAATATTACCCTTTAAAACTTATATAATTTGTTATTTATTATTAAATAAATATTTTTTTATAATTTTACATTGTCTTAATTTTCATTAATTCTAATACTTTTTCTATACTTATAGTTGACTATTCATATTATAAATCAATGATTAGAAGTTGATTAGTATTATCTCCTTTTAAACTCTATTGGGTCTAAATAGAAAATAGATGTATCACTATCAAACAATGTTAATTTTGCTTTTATATGAATATTTGCTCCAATTGGTAATTGATCTGTCAAACGGTATGCTGTTAATCCTAAATCAAAAGAATTAACATCTTCAATTTTAAAAGTTGGACCTATTTGATGGTTAGCATCAAAATCTCCATAACTAATTAGAAGCTCATATCTTGTTTCATAATCTTTAAACGGAGCTATATAAGAAACATTTCCATCAAATTCTATTATTCTATCTTCGTATTTATTGAAAAATTCTATATACTCTTGTTTAGAAACATGATTATTAGTTAAGGTATTAGCCAACTCTGGGCAATTGTCAATAGTCAATATCTCATCTTTTTCTTCAATTTGACTTTGACTTATTTCATCATCATTTGTATTTTCTTCTACTTGACTTTGACTTATTTCATCATCGGTTGTATTTTCTTCTACCTGATTATCTTGATTATTATGTTGTATTTCTATCACGTCATATTTTATCGTCCAACTGCCCAAAAATTTTGTAGGTTCTTCCTTAACACGACCAACAATAAAGTCTCCTGATTTTACATCTAATTCATTATCAGATATAAAATTCAAATGTTCACCAGCCCAACAATTTATACCCATAGCAGAATTAGGTTCATAATTTTTTACTTCAAATTTTACTGTTTTACCATTTACTTTTATACCTGAATTCAATGCATTTTCAAATGAAGATGCATCATTATAATCTATTGTAACATTGTTTTGGTTCAAGGCATTTTCATCAACAATAGAATTAAGTGGACTATTTATATTGTTTTTATTTTCATCATCATTAATATTAGATCCAATTGCTCCTAATATTATTGCAACTAAAATAATTACTCCAATTGAAATTAAAATTTTCTTCATTTGTTTTTCCCCCTATTAAATGAACAATATAAAATTATTTTTTCTTTAAGATTCTTATAGACCAATTATAACATAAAATTTTTAATTCTGCATTTATCTCATCTAATTATCTCCCCAAGTTGTATCATCACTTGTTTTATAATATTTTGTTCCATCATCTCTAACTAAAGTATTTTCATCTTCAATAGTTAATTCTTCTGGCTTTTTAACATGATCCATAGGTGAATTATCAACTGGGGAATGAGTTATTGTGTAATTAATTTTTATTTTATTTCCTTCTATTGTATAAGTTCCTTCATTCCAAGAATCAGAAGCAAAAATTACTTTATCTTCTGAAAACACATATACAAATGCTTCCGTACCTTCTGGTCTTTTGGCATTATATGTCCCTAATATTTTATATTTATTAGTTTCTTCACTATTACTTTCTGTTATGTTATTTTCACTAACATTTCTTTCTATGCTATTACTAGAAATGTTTTCTTTAACTTCATTATTTTTACTGATTTTGTTATTTTCTTTAACTACAAATAACAATGTTAAGACTACTAAAATAATAATTATTACAATTATAAAAATATAATATTTCTTACTCATTTTTTACCTCTTTTTTCCTATTTTATTAATAGCAAATTATCTATTTATAAAAATAATACTATTATACTAACTATAATTTAACATTTTGAGATAATAACTCTGCTAATATCTTTTTCGCCTATTTTTTGTATTCCTTTAAATTTTCCTTTATCACTGACAATTTCTACTTTATATTTATTATCTAAAATTTCTTTTATAGTTGCTTTATCCCCATCTTTGAGTTCCACAACATCAAAAACCTTTAATTTCATCTTCTTTTTCCTCTTTATAATAAAATTTTATAGTTATGTTTATATGCCTTATAAGCCAATTTATTATGATTGAATTATATCATAATAATTATTCTTTAACAACGCTCAAGAACTTTTTTATCCTGAATTATATTTTCTTTTTCTTCCTTTTCATTACCTAGTATTTCATGTTCATTTTCATTTATTTTTAATTCTGCATTTATTTCATCTAATTTTTTCAACTTTTCTTTTAACTCTTGCTCTTTAGGAAATTCTTTTTGTATTTCCTGTTTTGCATTTTCTAACTGAAATTTTGTATTATCTAACCTTTCTCTTTCTATTGGTATATCTTTAGCAATGTTTTCAAGGCAATTGTTTATTCTTGTTATATTTCCATTTACATCTGTTCCTAAATCTATAGAATAACTAAATTTATTTTTTAATTTTAATTTTATATTTCTAGTAAAGGAGTCAAAACTAACTTCCATAGTAAAACCTCTATACTCACCAATATTTTTTTCTTCCATACTTTTAAGATTTTGTATACATTCTAATAATTTTTTTCCTGCATCTTGTTTCTCTGTATATAATATGCCATCTATTTTCATTGGAGAAAATCCATCTTTATTTGGTTTGGTATATTCATTAAGTTTTACTATATCTTCTTCCATTGCACCTATTTTATTATTCAATCTTGCAATTAATTCTGGAAAATATTTTATTACTTTATCTTGTAGAGAATATCTTTGGTTCATAAATTCTTGTTTTAATAATTTTAGTTTTGAAACTTCCGTATCCAAAGTGGTTTTCTCTAATATTTTTGGATTTCCTGTCGCAAGAGCTTTTATCTCTCCGTATGTTAAAGCTTTATCATCTATATCCTCCATACTTCTTGCTGGAGTTTTTGAAGTCATTATTTGTGAAATAAATTTTTGCTTTTGTTCTACTAATTGATACATATAGCTATCAAAAGTTTTTTCCGTTACATAAGAATATACAAAAACTTTCTTATTTTCGTTACCTTGCCTTATCATTCTCCCATTTCTTTGTGTTAAATCAGATGGTTTCCAAGCACAATCTAAATGATGAGTTGCAATTAATTTATCTTGAACATTTGTCCCAGCACCCATTTTTTGAGTAGAACCCATTAAAATCCTTATCTCACCTTGTCTAACCTTACCAAATAATTCTTTCTTTTTTGCCTCTGTTCCAGCTTCATGAATAAAAGCTATTTCATCTGCTGGTATTCCCTTTCGTATTAATTTCTTTTTCAATTCATTATAAACATCTGTAAATTCATCTTTTTCATAGCCTTTTAAATCTTTTGGTGTTGATAAATCACAAAATACAAGTTGTGTCGATTTTTTATCTTTACTTTCATTCCAAATTTTAAAAATGTTATCTGCACATGAATTTACTTTGCTATTTTCAGCATCTGGTAATAATGGATTTATAAGTCTTTGATCTAATGCTAGTTTTCTTCCTTCATTAGTTATTTTTAGCATATTATCTTTTGAAGCATCAACTGCTCCACTTCTAATTAATTCAGCTCTTTCACCTAATTTTTTTACCATTTCTTGTTGTATTTCGCTAGGTTTTACAACTACATTTATATTTTCAAATTCTGGAGTTGGTAAATTTAATGTTTCAGCAGTTTGAATATCTGCAACTTCTTTAAACATTGACATCAATTCTGGCAAATTGTGAAATTTTGCAAACCTTGTTTTCGCCCTATATCCTGTACCTTCTGGTGCTAATTCTATTGCTGTTACAGTTTCACCAAAAGTCGAAGCCCAATTATCAAAATGCTCTAAATCATTTGCTTTTAGTTCATCATATTGTAAATATCTTTGCATAGTATATAATTCAGCCATTGAATTACTTACAGGTGTTCCTGTGGCAAATACTATTCCTTTTCCATTTGTAATTTCGTCCAAATACCTACATTTCATAAATAAGTCAGTTGATTTTTGTGCTTCCGTTTGAGCAATTCCTCCAACATTTCTCATCTTAGTGTATAAGAATAAATTTTTGTAATTATGAGCCTCATCTACAAATAACTTATCAACTCCTAATTCTTCAAAGGTTACCACATCATCTTTTCTTTCTTGTTTATTTAATTTAGCAAGCCTTGTTTCTAAAGACTTTTTTGTTTTTTCTAATTGTTTAATTGTGTAGTTTTCACCTCTATTAGATTTTTCCTGTGCAATACCATTTGTAATATCTTCAATTTGTGATTCTAATAATGCAATTTGTCTTTCTGTTGACATTGGTATTTTTTCAAATTGTGAATGTCCAATTATTACTGCATCATACTCTCCAGTTGCAATTCTGCTACAAAATTTCTTTCTGTTTTTTGTTTCAAAATCCTTTTTAGTAGCAACTAAAATATTTGCAGATGGATAAAGTTGTAAAAATTCTGATGCAAATTGTTCTACAATGTGATTAGGAACAACAAATAACGATTTATTACAAAGTCCTAATCTTTTGCTCTCCATTGCACCTGCTACCATCTCAAAAGTTTTACCTGCTCCAACCTCATGGGCAAGTAATACATTATTACCATATAAAATATGTGCTACTGCATTTAACTGGTGTTTTCTTAATTTTATTTCAGGATTCATTCCTACAAAATCTATATGAGAGCCATCATATTCACGAGGTCTTATTGAATTAAATTTTTCATTATAAATCTTTACTAATCTAATTCTTCTTTCAGGTTCTTCCCATACCCAATTTAAAAATGCTTCTTTTATTGTATCTTGCTTACTTGATGCAATAGCAGTTTCTTTTTTATTTAATACTCTTTGCTTTCTTCCTTCTTCGTCAATAATTGTATCAAAAATTTTAACATCTTTTAAATTAAGTGTTTGTTCTATAATTTTATAGGCATTTATTCTTGGAGTTCCATAAGTTGAATATGCTTTTACATTATCTCTATCTATACTTTTTCCTTCTATATACCATTCTGCTGTTATATTTGAATATTTAACATTTATATCCCATCTGTTATATCCAGGCGTTTCTAATAATTCAAAAATAAATTCTTTTATAACTTCTGGTGGTATCCATGTAGCACCCAATTTAATCCCAATTTCGCTTGCTGTTAAATCTTTTGGCAAAACCTCTTTTAATTTTTGAACATTTATATTATAACTTGGAGCATTTTTCGCAAACTCTTCTGCAATTTTTAATTTTTCTCTTACATTTCCTGATAAATACTCATCTGCAGTTACCCAATTATCAATATCATCATATTCTGGTACTTTGAATATTACTCCTTGTAAACATTCTACTATTTTATCTTTATCTAAATTACACAATTTTTGCATATATTCTAAATCAACTTTTGCTTTATTTTGTATAGACAAAATTAGTGCTTCATCTGGAGTATCTACACTTAATATTTGTTTTTTAGCTTTAATAGTTCTTTTATTAAAAATATCAGCTTTGCCTATAAAATTACCTTCTCCATCCAGTTTTTCAAGTGAACAAAGTAAAAAATAGCTACTATCATTTGAAAAAGCCTTTTCATTAGCTCGTGAATTTATTATTCCATATTCTTTGGCAAATCTATCATACACTTCATTTAACTTTAATTGTGCAAAATGTATATCTTCATCAGAATAGTCTTCCATTTGATAATTTATTACTTCTCTAACTTGTTCTCTTAAAGCAATTAAACCTTTTATTCTATTTTGATTTGTAAGTGGTAAGTCATCTTGCAAAATCATTCTTGAATTTTCCCTAAAATATAATCTATTATCGATTATTGCATAAGAAAAATTTCTTATATTTGGTAATGCAGGAATAGAAGTATCAACATCATCTATTTCATTTTCAACAATATTATCTTCTATTTCTCCATGTATATTAGTGATTGCATAATTTAATTGCTCTTGAAAATTTGAATTTTCATCAGCTTTACAAGTAGAATCATATCCGTATGCAGTAGATACCATTTCCATCTTACCTAAAATCATTTCAGGGTTATCAACAAAATATTTGTTCATTGAAATACCGTTTTCATCCTTATCAAGATATACCCAGTCTGGCATTATATCAGTTAAACTTTCTCTTTTTTGTAAAAATATAATATCTGCAGTAACTTTTGTTCCAGCATTTTTTGTAAATGTATTATCTGGTAACCTAATGGCTCCTAATAATTCTGCTCTTTGAGCTATATATTTCCTTACTTCTGGATTAGCTTTATCCATTGTGCCTTTAGATGTTATAAAAGCAATTACTCCATTAGGTCTAATTTTATCCAAAGTTTTTGCAAAAAAATAGTCATGAATTAGAAAGTTATTTTTATCATATCTTTTGTCAATTAATTTAAAATCTCCAAATGGTACATTCCCAATAGCTACATCAAAAAATGAGTCTGGCAAGTCAACTTTTTCATAACCTTCTACCTTTATGTCTGCTTTTTGATATAATTGTTTTGCAATTCTACCACTAATTGAATCTAGCTCAATTCCATATAATTTAGAATTTTGCATTTCTTCTGGTAACATTCCTAAAAAATTTCCTATACCACAACTAGGTTCTAAAATATTTGCTTGTTCTACTCCCATATTTTGCAAAGTTCTATATATAGCTTTTATTACTATTGGTGGTGTGTAAAAAGATGTTAAAGTAGATGATCTTGCAGATTTATATTCCTCATCAGAAAGTAACCCTTTTAATTCTTGATACTCTTCATTCCAATTAGTTTTCTTTTCATCAAATACATCTGGTAAACCTCCCCAACCAACATATTGCGAAAGAATCTCTTGTTCTTCTTTATTTGCAAATCTATTTTCATGTTCCAATTTTTTCAATAATTTTATTGCATCTATATTTCTTCTAACCTTCTCTTTTGGAGTTCCTTCACCAATTGAATCATCTTTAATATGATAATCTATTTTCTCTTGGTGAACTTTAGAAACATTATCTTCTTTTTTTAATTTTACTATTGAATTATCTATTTTTTTTATAGAAATATCTTGATCTACTAGATTATCAATAAAATCTTGATTTACCTCTTCTAAATTTTCATTTGATAATTCTTCTATATTTGTAAAATCTGCTAATCTTCTTCTAATATCAGTTAAAGTTTGTTTCTTTTCGTTATTTGAGTATTCTAATAGTCCTCCATCTAGTTCAGTTCCATTTTTATCATATATTGAATAATAATATCCTTCTTCATTCGTATGAAAATGAAAATAATTATCATTAGATAATTTATAATTTTTCTCAATTTCTTCTATATTATCTTCTGCACTATGGCTAACTATTACATTGTTCTTTCTATCAATATATTTTTTATATTCTTGCTTTTCTTCTGATGTAAAATATCTATCTAATTTAATCAATTCATTTAATCTTTGTTCTACTTTATTCCAAGTTAGCAATATTTTTGGTGAATCATCTTTATAGCCTTTATATAACTCAATTCCCTTTGAACTGTGCATTTGTCCAATTCCATCAAAACCTTTTATAGATGACTTTCCACCTGTTCCATACTCTTTTTTGAGAAAATCTATATTTTCTTTTTTTGATAGACTTTTTACTAATTGTTCATATATTCTAAATTTTCCTTCTTCAAATCCACTACCTTCTAAAAGTGCATTGTCTATCATTTCTTGAGTAAAAGAAAAAGCAGGAGTATTTTCAACTTCTGCTTGTACCTCAATATTATTTATTTGTTCCTCTACACTTGGTAAATTTTTAATCGGTGGAACATAACTATCTGTAAATAAATTTAATTGTAAATCAACTCTGTTATTACTATTTCTTCTGCTTGGTTCTTGATTGAGTTCATTGCCTGCACCCAACCTATTTGATCCATTGCTTTCATTTCTTCGTTTATTTGGTTCTTCTCTTCTAATTCTTTGATTATCTGATTCAATCTCTTTTGTGCTGTTTCCTCTATCTCTCCTAAATGTTCTTCCATTTTGCCATCTAACATCAATTCCTCGTATAATCCTTTTTTGTACTCTTTTAGATATTTCTCTCTCATTCTTGAAAATTTTCCTTGTGTCATTTGCTTGGTTTTTGGTAATACTAATTGAGGAATTTGATAATCTCCCATTTGTCTGTATGCTATTTCTTTCATAATCGTTTCTCCTTTCATTATATTTAGTTTTTTCTTTATCATAATTTGATTTTTGATAATTTACAAATGTACGATTTTCAGATTTTTCAAAATTTCTTACACTAGAATATATTTCTCGTAATTCCTGCTCTGCTATATCGCTTGTTGCAGCTCCTAATCTTGAAATTACACTTTTATTATTAAATTGTGTTATTATCTCAAAATCATTTAATCTAAAATAATTCATTGGCTCTATGCCACATCTTTTCATTACAATATAAGATATTGAATTATATAAAATTTCTTTAAAAGTTGTTTCTAATTCTTCATCATTTAGACTTTGTAAAGAACTATTTTCTATAACTTCCTTTAAATCGACTAAATAATCTTGATAATTATCTTCTACTAAATTTATTGAACTAGAATATATTGCCTCTGCTAAATTGTCTTTTATCTCTAAATTTCCAAAACTATTTTCTAAAGTTTCAATAATTCCATTTTCATAAGAAGGTCTAACTTCCCACAATTTTAACTCTTGATTAATACCACTATGAGTATCAGAAATATCAAAAACATGTCTTAAAATATTTTTACCATTTTCAATAGAAATTAATGCTATTCCTTTTGCACCTTTATTTACCCACCTTTTAAGTCTTTTGTTCCATGTTTCTATATCAGCACAAGCAGTTGCATTTGGCTTTTGAGCATATATTAGTACCTGTTCATTAAAAGAGTATTTATAGTTATTACCTGCAGTATTTAAAAAATCAATCCAATTTTCACTACTTTGTGTTATTTCTTTTAATGTATCATTTGCTAGCACATTTATTAATTGATATTTATTAGGCATTAACTTTCCTCCTTTCTTTCTTCATTTTGCTTATAATTAAAATACTCTAATGTATTATGATTTTTTATACATTCTCGAAGTTTTATTATATTTAAAACATGTGGATCATTCGTTATGTCTTTTAAATCTTCAATTTTCAAATTAGAAATAGCTTTTTCACTTGCTTTACCTATATTGATTAACTTATCGTATGTTGTATTTCTTGTAATTTCTTTTTTTCTTGGCATTTTATCACCTCTCTTTTTTAGGCATAAAAAATAAGTTAGATATATTATCTAACTCATTTAATGCTTTATATAAATTGTAATTTGTTATTTATTCCTTTTTATAAATAGTATCCCTAATATTGAAGTAATTAGTATAACCATAATTGGTGCAACTTTAAAAAATACCCATTCAAATGCATGCCATATAGTTCCTATAACAGCCCACTCGGGATGACTATAATCCCAATTTTGATACGGACTACCTAATACTGTTAATAATATAAAAAGTAATATGATACATACATCCATAATTATTAAGAAGTTTATTGTCCTTTTTCTTTTTTGTTTTTGTTGCATAGATAGTTGTTCATTTATAACTTCTAATTTTTCTGATATTACTTTTAAATCATTCTTTTCCTTTTCATCGATATTTTCTCCCAAAATCGTACTAACAGGAGTATCAAATACCTCTGATATAGATATTAACATTTCAGCGTCTGGAACAGATAATCCTTGTTCCCATTTTGAAATTGTTTGTCTAACTACATTTAATTTGATAGCTAGTTCTTCTTGTGAAAGTCCTTTATTTTTTCTTAAAGTTTTTAAATTATCTTTTAACATATAAAATTCACTCCTTTCTTTAAGTAAATTTTATTATAAAAGTTTCGTTGCTACAAGCAATGTGTTTTAACATTTTGCCAAACTACTGCTACTCTAATAATTCGCTAAATTGTAATTTTGCAGTTACTTACATATTATTTTCAGTAATATTTATTGTTTTTATAAATTGAATTACTTCATCTGCATCTTCATCAATTAATCCATAATTCATAACTGCTATATTTTTATTTGTATTATAAAATGAAATGTCAGCCCAATTTTTATTTCCATCATAATAGCCTACAGTAGCTTCTTTACCATTATTTAAAATGATATTTTTTGATGTTCTACCTGTACCACACACTCCAAATGGATCGTTGTAAAAATATAACATTGCATATTGATCTTCATTATTTTTATATAATTTTAAAGCATATTTATAAAAATCATTTTCTTCGTTTTGTGTAATTTCTTCGTAGTTCCAATTATTTGGAATATTTAATTCTAATTTAATATTATCTATTTCTTTATAATAATTTTTTCCATCTTTCTGATTATCTACTGTTTCAACAGGACTAGTATTAATATTTTCAACTGTAAAATTAAAGTCTGCCCTATTTGTAACACTATTTTCAATTATTTTATAAGTAACCACTATACCTATAGCTATAATCAAAACAATTAAAATGCCAATAATTATTTTCTTATTTTTGTTCATTTTAACCACCAGTTCAACCTTTCCTTTTATAATTTAATCATAAAGATAAATTACTATTTTTATTACCAACATTTTTCTAATTGGTCTGCTGAATATGAATCTACATATTTTCCATCATCAAGAGAAACCATGTATAAGCTATCATTTTTATCTATTATATATCCTTCTTGTCCTCTATATTTAACTCTAACTTTATCCCCAACATTAAATTCATCATTATTATTACTAAATAATCCCATGTTTATATTCTCCTTAATTCTAAAATTAGTATTTTATATTTAAAATACTAAAAGAATTATAACATATATTTCGATTATTTAACAAGAATAAACAAAAAAAGAGAGATTAACTAAAAATAACGTCAATCTCCCTTATATCAATTAATTTTTCTTATCTTTTTTATTCTTTTTGTTTTTACGAATAACTACATAAGTTATTCCTAATAAAGAAAGAATTGCTATTCCAGCTAATAATTCTATATGACTATTATCTCCTGTTTTTGGAACATCAATTTTCTTATTTTCAAAAGAAAATTCTATTGTACCATCTTTTTCTTCTACTTTTTCATCATCTACAAAAATTCCTTTATCATTTATTTCTACTTTTG
>CALXKE010000024.1 GCA_944388805.1 uncultured Clostridia bacterium
TCGGTTATATATGTTTTTCCTTCATATCCTTCGATAGTTTCGGTATCTAAAACAAGATTATCTTCGTCATTATCTGGTGTTTCGTCTTGTTCAACATATTTTACTGTTACTTTTGTGTTTTGTGCATAGTAGTAGTATACTTCTATTTCTTCTTTTGTCATGGTTCCTTCTGTATTTTCACTTGCTTTTACAAATGTATATCCTGGTATTGTTTTTTCTTCTGTTTCATAGCCTTTTCCTACATAACCTTGTATTGTCTCTGTGTCTAATACAGTATTGTCACTATTATCTCCTGGTGTGTTATCTTGTTCTATGTATTTTACGGTTACTTTTGTGTTTGCTGCATAATAGTAGATAACTTCTATTGGGTCTCTTGTCATGGTTCCTTCTGTTTCTCCAGACACCTCGATAAAAGTATAATCTGGAACTTTCTTTTCTTCTGTTGTATATTCTTTTCCTTCATATCCTTCTATGCTAAATTCTTCTGCTACGACTTTATTATCTGTATTACCCTCTGTTTCATCTTTTTCTAGATATTTTACAATCACTTCTGTATTTTTTGCATAGTAATATATCTTTTCTTGTGGTTCATTTGTAAAGGTTCCTTCTTTCTCTTCTGGTTCTTCTATTAATGTGTATCCTGCGATTTCTTTTTTGTCTTCCTCTACATTGTATCCGTCTCCTACTACACCTTCTTTTTCTACTCTACTTGCTATTTCTTCATCTGTATATTTATCTACATATTTTACTGTTACTGTTCCTGGTGTTTTGGTCATTGTGTTGGTTATTGTTGTTCCTGTTACTTGTTTTGTATAGTAAATTTGTGCCTCTCCAGATAAATCTTTTTCATCTACACTATATTGAATTTCTTGTCCATTTTCATCATATTTTTCTAGTCCTGTAAATGTATGTTGCCAATTTTCTCCTTCTGTGATACTTCCTTCTTCTACTACCTGTGTTCCATTTTTTATTTCTACTTCTACACTTTCAGGTCTCTTGTTATATTTATTTTCTTCATCTTCCCATTTCTTTGTTATGGTTATTGATGTTGTATCTTCTGGTCTTGTAAATGTATTTGTTATCGTTGTTCCATTTACTTTACTTGTATAGAAATGTAAGTCTCCTGGTTCTTTTTCTTGCTCTTCTACTGTGTAGTTAATGATATTGTTGTTTTCATCATATTTTGCTAAGTTTTCAAATGTATATTGCCATGTATCATTGTCATTTCCTACTTTATTTTCTTCTGAAATCTCTTGTTGTTCTACGATTTCATCTCCATTTTTTAGTTGGATAATAACACTATCTGGTCTTCTTTGTGCTTGGATTTCATTATCTTCCCATTTCTTCGTTACTGTTACACTTGTTTGTTCTGTATTATGAGTAAATGTATTGGTGATTGTTGTACCTTCTATTTCTTTTTCGTAGAATTGTAAATCTCCATTATTTACTTCTGTTTCATTTGCTGTATATACGATTTCTTCTCCGTCTTCATTGTATTTTTCTACATCTGTAAAAGTATATTGCCATTCATTTGTATTAGCTACATCTCCGTCTAACACAGCATTTTGCTCTGTTATGACTTGCTCTTTTACAACTTCATTTCCATTCTTTAATTGTAGTTTAATACTATCTGGTCTCTTTTCTGCTTCGTCGTTATTGTCATTCCATACTTTTGTTACTGTTACTTCTGTTGTATCATCTGGTTTTTCAAATGTATTTGTTATAGTTACTTCTTTCGTGTTTTCACTCGTAGTTTCCACAGTTCCTACACTACTTGTGTAGAAGTGTAAATCTCCTGGATTCTTTTCTTGCTCTTCTACTGTATATTCTATTTCTTGTCCTTGGTTGTTGTATTTTGGTAAGTCCGCAAATGTATGACTTGTTTCTGTTGCTGTATTTAATTCATGTGTTGCAATTAGTTCTTCTAGATTTTGGTTATCTCCATTTTCTGCTTTTACATTGATGACAATTGTTTCTGGTCTTCTTTGTGCTTGTATGCTATTGTCTTCCCACACTTTATTTACTGTTAATTCTATTCTTTCATCTGGTACTTCAAATGTATTGGTTATTGTATAACCAGTTACCATGTCACCTGTAACACCATCATTTGTATAGAATTTTAAGCCATCTATACTTACTTCTTCCTCTGAAACTGTATATACGATTTCTTGTCCATTTTCATCATATTTTGGTAAGCCTGTAAATGTATATGTCCAATGATTTGTGTCTCCATCAATAACATTATCTGCATTTACTACTTGTTCTTCTATGATATTTTCTCCGTTTTTTATTTGTAAACTAATACTTTCTGGACGTTTTCCATTTGCATTATTATTATCATTCCATACTTTATTTACTGTTACACTGATTGTATCTTCTGGTTTTACAAAAATATTTCTGATAGTTGCTTGGTTGTCTTCTACTGTTACTACTCCATCTTCTGCTTCATAGAATTTTAGGTCTCCTTCTGTTTTCTCTCTTTCTTCTAATGTATATACTATCTCTTCTCCATTTTCATCATATTTTTGTAATCCATCTATTGTTGTTGACCATTGATTTGTTCTTCCTTCTACCATGTCATCTTTAGTTATTTCTTTTGTTGTTACTTCTTCATCTCCGTTTTTTACAATGAATATGATACTTTCTGGTCTTCTTTGTGCTTGTGTTTCATTATCTTGCCAGATTTTGTTTACTAATATTTGTGTTGTGTCTTCTGGTCTTGTGAAGATATTTGCTATTGTTACTGTTTTTCTATTTTCTCCACTTTGTATCATTTCTCCTATTTGTGTTGTATAGAAGTGTAAATCATTTGTTGTCTTTTCTACTTCTTCTACTGTATATACGACTTCATCTCCTTGGTCATTGTATTTTGATAATCCTGTAAAAGTTACTCTCCAAAGATTTTCATTATTCTCTACTTGATTGCTTCTTGCACTGATTTCTGTTGTTTGCTCTTCTCCATTATCTCCTCTTACTCGTATGATGACACTATCTGGTCTCCTTTGTGCTTGGGTCTCGTTATCTACCCACATTTTGTTTACTGTTATTTCTATCTTTTCATCTGGTACGGTAAATACATTTGTTATGGTTCTGCTTTCTTGATCTATTCTTACTGCTTCGTCTGAATAGAATTTATTGTTTAATTCTCTTTCCCCTATTTCATATTCTGCTATTTGTCCTTGTTCATTGTATTTTGGTACCTCAAATGTATAGCTCCATCCTTCATTTGTTGTCTTATTTCCAGACACCATTTGTTCTGCTACTACTTTTCCTGTTCCTTTTTCTTTGATTTGTAGTACAATGTTTTCTGGTCTATATCCTTTAACATTGTTATTATCTTCCCATATTTTGTTTACTGGAATTTGTATACTTTCTGTTGGAATTGCAAATGTATTTGTTATTGTTTTGCTTCCTTGGTCTATTCCTGTTTTTGTATAGAATTCACTTGCTATTGGTCTTTCGTCTACTGTGTATGTGATTTCATTTCCATTTACATCATATTTTGGTAAGTTTCCTATGATTCCTCTCCATGTTGTACTTGTATCTTCTTCATCACTTGTTGTTCCATCTATTGCATTTGCTTTTGTTAAAGTGATTTCATATTCTTGGTTATTTCCTGTTAAGTACAATGTTACACTTTCTGGTCTTCTTTCTAATGCATTATTATTATCTTCCCATTTTTTACTTACTTCTATTGCTATCTTATCATCTGGTACTTCAAATCTATTGGTTACTGTCTTTGTTTGTTGATTAATTGTTGTATTTTCTTCTGTATAGAAGATATTATTTAAGTTTTGTTCACCTAATTCGTAGTTTATGATATCTGCATTTTCGTCATATTTTGGTAGGTTTTGTATTGTTCCTTTCCATGTTGTACTTGTATCTATTGTATTGGTTGCTATTCCTTCTGTACTATCTCCTACATTATCTCCTGAATTTCCATCTATTGCATTTGCTTTTGTTAAAGTAATTTCTTGTCCTTCTACTACTTCTTCTCCTTCAGCATTTTTTCCTGTTAATACTAAGGTTGTACTTTCTGGTCTTTTTCCTGCTCTATTGTTATTGTCATTCCATACTTTAGTTACTTCTACATCGATTGTTTCATTTGGTACTTCAAATGTATTTGTTATTGTAAATTCAGTTTCACCGTCTTCTCCATCTTTGTTTTCCACTTTTTCTACTTTACTTGTGTAAAAGTCTGGTACTATTTCTTCTACTACATAGTTTATTTCATCATTGTTTTCATCATATTTTGCTATGTTTCCAAATGTATATTTCCATTCATTTGCATTTTCCCCTGGGTTCTCTGTTCCATTAATTGTTGCTCTTGTTACTTCTACATAGCTTGTTCCTTCGTTGTTAGAATCACTCATTATTTCTCTTTTTAAAATTAGAGTTACATTTTCTGGTCTTTTTCCTGCTTTGTTTTCATTATCATCCCATACTTTTGTTACTGGTATTTCTATTTTTTCTGTATTTTGTGTGAATGTGTTTGTTATAACCATTCCATTTATCGTTTTGTTATATGATTCTAAGCTTCCTTCATTTTCACTTTCATCTACTGTATAAGTAATTTTTTGCCCATTTTCATCATATACTGCTACATCTTCTATGGTTATTTGCCATACTTCTGCTGTACTACTAATACCTTGGATTGGTGATTGTGGTTGTGCTTGTAGAGCTGCTTTTTCTTCTTCACTTAGTTGATTTGCTTCTGTTAATATAGCTTCTTTCACAGTAGCATTTCCATCTTTTAGGGTAACTTTAATAGAGGTTGGTCTTTTTCCTGCTTGATTGCTATTATCTTCCCATACCTTTGTTACTTCTATATCTTGTTTATTATATGCATAATAATATGTTACAACTGTTTCTTCTGCATCTAATGTTCCACTTGTGTTTCCACTGTTTCTTAGAACTATATAATCTTCTATTTCTGCTGCTTCTGTAGTATAGCTATCCCCTAATTTATATTTTACTTGTTCACCATCTTTTTCATAAGTTGTCATTTCATCTTGTTCTTTTAAAACCGTATTATCTTCATCTGTTTCTGGTGTAGCATCTTCTTCTAAGTATTTTACGATAATTTTTGCATCTTTTACGACTAGCCCTGCATTAACGTTATTCTCTAGTATTTCTGGACTTGCTATACTATTTAAATTCGTAATGACATAACTTTGTTTTTCTCCACTTTCTCCTTCTTCAAATTTACTGTTGATTTCTTTATTTGTTCCTACATTTGCTATTGTTAATTTATACTGATTATCTGTCGTAATTTCTACTATGTATTCTCCCATTGGTAAATTTGAGAATACATATTCTCCATTTTCATTTGTCAATAGATTTGGTATTTCGTTTCCATTTGTATCTGTTGCTTTACTTCCGTCTACTTTTTTTAATTCTACTTCTATTCTATTTGCATAACTTTCTTCTGTGTCTTTTATACCATTTTCATTTGTATCATACCATATCATTCCACTGATTTGTCTTTTTACAACTCTTGTTTCTACTGTTCCTGTCGTAATCACTTCTGTATCTTTACTTGTTTGTGCTGTTACTGTATTTGCATACATATCTCCTGCTCTATTATTGTTTGTCTTTATTGTGATTTCCATTTCTATTTTTGTACTTGGTGCTATTTCTCCTTTTAATGCCAATACGGTTACTGCTTCATTAATTTCTTCTCCTATTTCTTTTTCTTGCCAGATTCCTCCTTCTTCTGTTGTCACACCTATACTTTCATCTTTTGGGGTTATCTTTCTTGCATCTATATCTGTTGTTGTATATAAAGTTAAATTGTCTGTTGAGATTTCTTGTCCACTAGAATTTGTTTGTGTTACTTTTACATTTTCTAGTGTATATGTTCCATTATATGCACTTCCTCTTCCATCTCCATTGTATGGTAAGATATCTAATAGCTGAAATTCTGGTGTACTTGTTGCTGTTTTGTTTTCATATGTAACTTTATATCTTATTTCTCCATTGTTCTCAATTATTTGTGTCTCTGTTTCTTGATAAATTCTATGACTTGCCAAATTCACTACCTTTATTTCATTTGTTGCTGTTCTATATTCTAAAGAAGTTAACCCTATTTTTTCTCTATCTGGTTCAATCACTGCTGTATGTGTTAATATTGTTTCATTAATACTTTCTGGATTGATTTGTGCCTTAAAGATTAATGCTTCAATCGTTTCTCCTACAATGCAATTATATTTTTCAAATACCAAAGTTGTACTTCCATCTTCATTTGTAATGATTTCTATAGGTTCTCCGTAATTACTACTTCCTGGTATATATATTAATCCTTTTGACAATGTATCTTTTATAGTTATGGTTGCTCCTTTCACTCCTACTGGATTGTCTTTATCTAATTCTTCTAACTTCGGTTCTACTTTAAAAGTTACTATGTCTTCATTTTTTGCTAGGTCATAACTCTGTTTTTCTTCTCCTGTTTCTTCATTAATTGCTTTGGTAGATATACTGCTCTCTGCTCCTGCTATTAAAAGGGAACTTCCAAATGCATAACCTTGATGTGTTCCTGGTACAATCTCTCCATTCTCATCATATTCTATATTTTTATATGCAACATTATGTGCTGAATATACTGATTTCGGATATGTGGCATTTGGATTAGTAATAGTTTGTGTTGTTAAATCTAATGTTTCTGTATAATAATCCGTATCATGGACCATTCCATACGTTTTTCCTATTTCTGCTGTTTCTTTAATTTTCATTCTTATATATATAGCAGTCGAATAATTTTCTGTTTCTATATTTGCTTCTATATATATCCCTATACAAATATATCCTTGTGGTATGTCCTCTAACGTACTATATATATTTAAATCCTTAATATCTGCATTATTTCTTTCCGTTTGACTTATCCAATTGGTTCCATCCTTTTTGGTTAAATAATATATATTATACCCATCAATTTTTCCGTTTCTAATTTTTAGATTGCTTCCATCTGTTTGTAAGATTGGCTCTAATCCATTACCATCAAATTTTATTAATTCTTTTACACTTTTAATTTCTGTACCTATATCATTATTGCTACTTTCTTGAAATGCTATTTGCGCTTGAATCATTTGTCCTTTAAATTTTCTTCCTCTAGCATAATACATCGCATTAGAATCGCCATTAATGTAGGAAGTTGCATTATCTTCATAGAATAAAATACCTCTAACATATGTACCAGGCTTTATATAATAATGTTGTTTTCTATTAGTATCATCTGTTAAAACTTTTTGTTCTGTTTCTATTTTTCCTGAACTTGTAATTACTTGCATATTAGAATCTTCAACTGTTAGATAATATGTTTTATCATTATTACTTGTTATTTCATTATCTGGAACAAATACTTGAAAATATCCTGCACTAAAACATCCTACATTTTCATTATATATTATTGTTGGATTAGTTGTATTATACCAATTATTATATTTCGGAAATATACCATCAAATGCATAATTATTAATGGTTGTTTTTATGGTTTTGCCTTCTTGTTCCATCCATATATTACCTGAATTATAGATACTAATATCCCTATTATTTTGTGCCATTCCATATGGTGCATAATCTGTAAGAAATGCCGTCCCATTTCCAAAATACATATTTCTATCTGGTATATTCCCATACGCTGGATTTTCATAGGCAGTTCCTATATTTATTTTATAATTCCATAATTGTGGCATAGCTTGTTCTGTAATATCTGTTGTTACTTGCCTTCCATCTATTGTTTCTATCATTTCTAGTTTCATATTAATGTCAAATGTAATATCTCCTTTTGGCGCTTCTACTCCCTTTAATCCTTTTTCTTTATTATCACCATATAGCTGAAGGATAACTCCATATCCAGATATCCTTCCTGTTACTTCACCTTTTCCGTCTCCAAAATCCACATTCGTTTTTACTGTACCAGAAGTGTTTGGGGAAATTTTTATATTATACCCACCTTTTGCTGAAACCGTAATAGCACCAAAATTATCTTGAATTTCTATTCCTTCATATCCTTCATTTTCTTTGTTGCTTTCATTTCCTTGCATCCATAATTTAAAATTTGGGTTAATTTCTGTGTTATTTCCTGCTCCTAGTACTTGTAATACTACAGATAATGTTTGTTTTCCTGGTACAGTAATACCAGTTTCTGGCATTTGATATTGTGCAGAAAAAGTCAATCCATCTTCACTCACTGTTCCCGTTTCTTTTGCCCATGTCATATCTTCTAATGACCATTTTACCAATCCTACATATTCTTCTGGTAGACTAGCCTCTATGTTAATGATTCCTCCTCTAAATTGACTGTATTGATTTGCTTCTTCACTTCCATGTCCCGTGTTGTTAATTTCCATATTTGCTTCTATTTCCCAGGTTATTTTGTCAAATGAGCGTACAACGTCATTGTCTGGAGAAGAATCATTTCCCGGTTCATCATCTGTATCAAATGGTGCTGTTCCAGTTGTTCGACTAGCAACACTTGCTGATGTAATAATAGCTGCATCATCACTTAATAAAGCTGAGCCATCATCATAGACTTCAACTTTCTCATTTTCTTCTGCACTTTGCATTTCTCCGCTAAATACTTGTATTACATTTTTCCTGATTTGTTGGTTAGTTGCTATCAATGTTGCAAGCACCACGAATACAAGCACTAACATGATTGCTAGTAACTTTTTATTTTTTATAACACTTTGTATGTATTTTCCTCTTTTATTTTCTTTTGGGTTCTGACGTCTTATTGTTGTTTCATTTTTTCTTACAGTTTCTTCTCTTTTTCTCATTCGCATTCTCTCCCTATTT
This sequence comes from uncultured Clostridia bacterium, assembly GCA_944388805.1. Lineage (GTDB taxonomy): Bacteria > Bacillota > Clostridia > TANB77 > CAG-508 > CAG-269. The sequence goes on from CALXKE010000024.1 coordinate 8,797, forward strand.
ATATAATATTCTACTTTATTATTATAAAATATTTATTTTTAATGTAAATAGGAGGTTATTTCCAGTTATTTTTCTAAACTTTTTTTGCATTACGGGTGCATCTTTTTTGTATGCTGATAGCTATTATTACATTTTTATTAAGTTTTTGTCACATTTTGTCTTTTTTTGTCATATTTCCTTTTGACTATTCTCTTTTGCTTATTTCCCTAGCTTTTTCTCATTTTATAAAAAAAAATGAAACCTATTTTGATTTCATTTTTTCTCCATAGCGATTGATACAATAATCAATCAATTTATTATACTAAGATTTATTTTATTATCAATCATTTTTATTATTTTCTTTAACGTTGTGGTTTACTAGTTGTTTTAGATTCAGAACGTGCTTTTTCAATGTCACTTCCTACATATTGTATAATTCCATTATAATTTTCATTATAATTTCTAGATTTTTCTATTAAAATTGAGGTTAAATATGGAGTAACATAAGCTCTACATTGTCTACAATTTGAACCATAAACTTGTGATGAATGACCTCCTATCATTACAGTACTTTCTACCTTTTTACCATTAACCTCTTGTCCCTTTTCAAATGTGTATTGTTTTCTATTCCCATAAAAAGCCATATCTGACATAAACAAATCTCCAGATGGCTTTCCTTTACATATTGCATTTCTGGCATAAGTTAAATCTACATTAAACCATCTATCTCCTAACTTAACCTGATTCCATGTATGCGCATTATTATTCACATCAGTACCATCTATAACTGTGCATTCAACATCTACACAACTTAAAATATTCCTTAAAATTTCCGAATACCCCTTACATAATGATTTTCCTGTTAATAATCCTACCATTCCACTAGCATTTATTACCTCATCAGAAGAACGTGGCTTATTTTCTGCATCATAATCGTAATCAATTCTGTGTGCAATCTCGTCTATTATTTGTACAGCAAGTTGAAAATCATTATGCATTTTATCTGAATTCGAATTCTCATCAATATAAAGTTTACTAATAATATCATTTACTATTGTTCTAACTCGTTTATAAGTTCTTAAATTTAAAGGAGTACGTTCACCTTGATGAGCTTGATCAACTTTATCTCTGTCTAATATTTGTATTCCTTCAACATCAAATTTAGTTTCAATATAAGCTAATTTATCTAATGGAAGTTGCCCTATATTATCTATAGTTATATTAATTGGTATACCTTTATAATCATTTTGTGATTTAATCATATCTTCTATTTGTCCTAAACTTAAGTGATTAACATGTATATTCGAAAATCTTTTCCCTATACTTTTGACATCTCCATATCTAAATATATTATTTCCCGTACATACACAATATAAATTACTTACTTCCGAAGTTGTCTCTCTTCTTGCAAAATTGTTTAAATCTCTTATATCTTCTGGAGTTTCTATTAATAATAATTGATTAGTTAAATGACTAATGTCTTTGCCTTGCATTTGCATTTTTTCAAGTGTATCAAATAAATCTGATAATCCGAAAATATTTCTAAATATCTTAAAAGGCCTATATGAATTTCTAGAACTATAAACTAAAAATTCATATGGAGATATTTTTCTTTTAATTTCATCTCTTTTATTCCTTTTAGCAAACGGATCACGTTCATTACGCCATTCGTAGTATAATTCGTCTATTAAGTCATAGTTAATCTCTTTTACATAATTCATCTTTTACACCTCATTTCTCAATTAGTATATATAATTTCAAAATCTTTTCTAATCTAAAATACTACTAATATTATACTGTATTTTGAACATTCTTTCAAAATTTCTTTTAGCATTGTATTAAATTGGAGGCGACAACCAGAAAAGAACCAGCCTCAAATGCTCTATTTTCGTATAGTTTCAGACTTGTATAATTTAAATTTATTGCAATTTTACTGCAACCACATAAATTATATCTATTTATAGTAAGAATTAATTGTAAATTTTTACTATGTTCGCTTGTAAAATATTGTACTATGTTAGCAACCTTTCTTGTCAAAAGGCAGTTCTTTACCTAGGAACGGAAAGGGGGAAGCACATATGACAAACGCAGAACTAATTTTGCAACTGGTAGATAAATTATTAAAACAAAAAGAAGAAATTGAAACATTAAAATCTACGAAAGCAATTACAAAAGATGAAAAGATTAAAGCAGATAATACATAATAGTATTATCAAACAGGATAGAATGTTGTGGTCTATCCTGTTTTTATATAAAAAAGTATGTGTAGTTGTGATACACATACAAGTACAAATGACATTCGCAGAACTTTGAATGTTTTGTTTAATGTAATTATATAATAGCATTTTTATATATATTTGTCAAATATTTTTTAATACCTTTTACATATGTATGATTCATTTATGATAATGTCTTAATAAATCATTTGAGAAAATGTCTCAACCAAAAAATATTATAGATACTTTCAATAAAAAATTATATAAATTTAACTTATATTATCAATAGATATTGCTATTTTTCTTCTAGTTCAATTGTTCTAGTAATTCCTGGCTTATTTTGATTATTTAACACAGTCGAACTATTATGAATTTTTACAGACAAACGTAATTTATTTTTTTCTAGCCATGGTTTTACAGTCTCATCAAATAAATACCTATCCCATACATCTTCTATTCGTACCCAATCTTCTGTGTATCCAAGTAAATCTGTGCTACCGTCTCTAAAATTGAAAGTAAATTCTTTACCTCTTTTACCTTCTTGATATGTAACGATTAAAGAACCTGGATCAATATCAAATCGGTTTCCTCTATATTCAACACTTTTTATATGCATTTTTTTCTTTTCTCTATCAGACCAAAGATGATTTTGAAAAAAAGCATCCATTTTTTCTTGAGACATTTGAGCTACTAAACCACTTTCGTCTATTAAATCTGGATCATATAGTCTAATTAATCTATTAATTTTTTCTATATCTTGCATTGTTGAATTACCATTTAAAGAAGTAACTATAAATACTCCAGGATACATCTCGTCAAAAGTTACACCCTTCCTTGATAATTGTTCCATTATATAATGATTACACACTATTATTGCTTCATTAGGTTTTAATTCATTATCTATATGTATATTATTTCTATTGATTGAATAAGTTTCGATTATATTCAAAATTATACCTTCTTTCTATTTTTATAGTTTTCATTATATCAAAATATTGACTAAAATTCAATAATTTGAAGACTTTAGAAATTATAATATTTTTTATTCAAACATTTTTATAATAAAATTTCCCCAAATTGTATTTTTAGCTATTCTTTTTGTACTTGGAAGCGTTTCAAAATAATCAATAAGTTTAACATTTCTATTTAGATCTTGTAATATTTTAATCATTTCATTTTTAGTTAAATAATTGTAATATTTTCCTTCTTTTATCTCAAATCCTTCTCCTATTTTAAAAGAAGTGTAAATTATTCCATTAACTTTTAAAGCATTTATCATTTTATTAAGAATATTTGGCAGTTTTTCTTTTTCAATATGCAATATTGAAGAACATGCCCATATACCATCATATGTATTTATATCTTCCAATTCTTTAAAATTCATACATGTCACTTCTTGATTGATATATTTGCTAGCTAACTTACATATTTCAATTGAACCATCTATTGCTTTAACTTTATATCCATTTTCTATAAAATATTTACTATCTCTTCCTGAACCGCATCCGAAATCTAAAATATATGCATTAGAAGGTAAATGCTGTAAAAATTTATCATAATTCTCTTGCATATTTCCTTCTAATGTTTGTTCACAATATATTTTTGCATTTTTGTTATAATATTCTAAAGTATTATATTTTTCTTCCATAATTTTTCCCTCACACTATAAAAAATTACTGCAATTTTATTGCAATACTTATAGTTTTCTACAATAATCTATGATATTCTGTGTTAAATATAAAAATAAAATACTGCTTTCAAAGACAGTATTTTCTGTAATTTCGGTTATATTGATATATCATATCATTTTAAGTAATAACCGTCTAAACTTATTCAAATTGGAGGCGACACCCGGATTCGAACCGGGGATCAGAGTTTTGCAGACTCGTGCCTTAGCCACTTGGCTATGTCGCCATATATTCCATTATATGTTCCAATTTCAAAAACAATGACTATATTATATAAAATCTTTGATTTTTGCTATAACGGAACAAAAATTGGAGCGGGAAACGGGGCTCAAACCCGCGACCTCTGCCTTGGCAAGGCAGCGCTCTATCAACTGAGCTATTCCCGCATTTTGCAAATAATATGATAACAAATATATTTGTAAAAGTCAAGACTTTTTTCAAATCTCATCCCTAGAACAGATAAATTTATAAGAAATTGTTAAGAGTTGCCAAAGGGGACGTGCCTTTTTGGCAACTTTATTTATATATATTTTAAAATTTATTATAATATGGATAAGTTGCCAAAAAGGCACGTCCCCTTTGGCAACTCTTGATAATTTTAATCTCCGATAGGTGCATAATCATCTGTAACAATTGGTTTATCACTTGTAAAATCTTTTACTTCATTACTTAATAGTTCATTATATTCTTCTTCTTTATCTGTATTTATATTTTCATTTCCTTTAATACCTACTAAAATTAAGTTTTGTTCTTCATTATTTGAACGATTAGGATTTACTTTAAATACTTTCACATCATCAAATACAGCTTTATATGTACTATATTCATATTTAATAAAGTCTGTGTCTTCTCCTTCAAGTGATGAAATGATATTGGTTATGACTGTTCCATTTTCATTTAAGCTATCATATACTTTTTTCATAGCCTCATAGGTTGTTAATTCAAATGGAGCATTTAGTCCTTTAAATGCATCTATAAAAACTGTATCATATTTTTTTTCATTATAGTTTAAGTAACTTCTTCCATCTTGTGTGATTAATCCTAGATTTGGATTATTTTTATCAAGTCCAAATTCTTCTTCTGCAATCTGTGTCATTGTTTCATCAATTTCGACAACATCGATTGTTTTATTTTCATATTTTTTTAAATAATGCATTGGATAAGTGTATGCTGCTCCACCTATCATCAATGCATCTTTTGCTTCTTTATTGTAATATTCAAATAAATCATAATAGTATAAATAAGTTGCTCCCATTTCTCCAGTTTCTTGGTTTATATAAGATTCTAAACCTGTATCTACCTGTAGCGTTTTGTATGTATTTTCTCCTACATTCAAGTTTGTTACCCATATTCTACTATATTCAGAATCGACATCTCTTGTTATTTCAGGATTTCTTACTTGAAATAGATATCCTCCTAACAGATTTAAACCAATAATCATCACTAGCTCTACTATCATTAAAATATAATATTTCTTATCTTTTTTGTTAAATAGATATACTGATAATACCCATAACAATATAGAACAGCCTAATATGATATTTCTTACTCCTAAGTTTGGTATTAATATAAATCCTGCAAAAAAAGTACCAAAAATACTTCCTATTGTTGATAATGAAGATATTTTTCCTGATGTTGCCCCTATATGATCCATACTATTATTTTTTATTTTTACTGCTATTGGAGATACTGTCGCTAATAAAAAACTTGGTATTCCAAAAGTAACTGTTGCACATATGATTGCAACAAAAATTAAGTTATTTGAAAGTTGTGATAATACATCTATAAATACGACTTCTAATATTGGTATAATGCTTGTTGCAATGGCAGAAATTAATAAATAATTAGATAAAATTTTTATATCGTTTTCTTTATTTTTATCTGCTACCTTTCCTCCAAACCAATATCCTATACTCATGCTAATCAGCATAATTCCTATAATTGTTGTCCATATTAAATTAGAACTTCCAACATATGGTGATAATACTCTTGCTGCAATTAATTCTAACATCATGGTTAATGCACCACTTAAAAATACTGTTATTTCTAATGAATATTTCTTCATATTTTATCCTCTTTTTACTTTATTTTTTCTTATTTGTTGTTTTCTTTGTTTTTGTTTTTCTTGTTCTCTTCTTCGTTGTATTTGTTTTTTCAAATTCTGCTTTTTCTTCTGGGTTCCATTCTTCTCCTACTTTTGGTTTATTCCATGAAATGTAATCACATGATTTTGGATTGTTTTCACAAATGTAATATTTTCTTCCTCTTTTTGTTTTTCTAATTTGCACGGTTGCACCACATTTAGGACATGGTACATCAATCGTTTCTATGATTGGTTTTGCGTTTTTACACTCAGGGTATCCTGGACATGCTAAGAATTTTCCATATTTTCCATATTTATATACCATCATTCTTCCACATTTTTCACATTTCACATCTGAAACTTCATCAACCATTTCCACATGTTCTAATTCTTTTTCTACTTTTTCTACTTCTTCCTCAAATGGTCCATAGAATTCTCGAATCATTTTTTTCCATTTTTCATGTCCTTCTGCAATTTCATCAAATTCATTTTCTATTTTTGCAGTAAATTCTACATTGATAACATCTGTAAAATTTTCTGTCAATAGTTTATTGACTACTTTACCTAATTCAGTTGGATACAATTGTTTCTTTTCTTTTTCAATATATCTTCTTTCTAAAATGGTTGTAATTGTTGGTGAATAGGTACTAGGTCTTCCAATTCCTTTTTCCTCTAAAGCCTTTACCAAACTTGCCTCTGTATATCTTGGTGGTGGTTCTGTAAAGCTTTGTTTTGGATTTAATTTTTTCAATTTTACCTCTTGATTTTCTTCAAGTTCTGGAAGCATACCTTCTTCTTCTGTTTCCTCTTTATCTGTACCTTCTACATATAAAGTCATGAATCCTTTAAATTTTAAGACTTGTCCATTTGCTTTAAAGTCATACGCATTTGCTTTAATATTCACATTCATTGTATCATAAACTGCTGGTGCCATTTGACTTGCTAAAAATCGATTATATATCAATTTGTATAATTTATATTGATCATTTGTTAAACTATCTTTTATACTATCTGGTTCAATATCAATATAAGTTGGTCTAATTGCCTCATGCGCATCTTGTGCGTCTTTTTTTGTTTTATAATATCGATTTTCGTAATAGTTTTCACCATATAATTTTGTAATTTGTGTTTTGGCAACACTTCTTGCTTCTTCAGATATTCTTGTTGAGTCAGTTCTCATATAGGTAATTAATCCTACGGTTCCTTTTTCGGGAATTTTTACACCTTCATATAATCCTTGTGCTACAGACATTGTTTTCTTCAATGTGAATCCTAGTTTTCTTGAAGCTTCTTGTTGCATTGTACTTGTGGTAAATGGTGGAGCAGGTGTTCTTTTTTTCTCACCTTTTTTAACTTCACTGACAATATATTTTGCATCTTTTATATTATCTAAAATGACTTGAACTTCATCATTTGAATGAATCTCTAATTTTTTTCCATCTTTTCCGTAAAAATGTGCCTGAAATTCTTTCTTTGTTTTGATATCTTCTAAATCTGCATAAATATTCCAATATTCTTCTGGAATAAATTTTTCAATTTCATTTTCTCTATCTACAATTAGTTTAACAGCAACAGACTGCACTCTTCCTGCTGATAACCCTCTTCTAACCTTTTTCCATAGTACAGGACTAATTTTATACCCCACAATTCTGTCTAATACTCTTCTTGCTTGTTGGGCATCTACTAAATTCCCATCAATATCTCTTGGTTCTTTAATCGCCTTTTGTACAGCATTTTTTGTGATCTCATTAAAAGTTACCCTTACAATTTTATCTTTTTCATCTTCTAGAATTTTTGCTAAATGCCATGCAATCGCTTCTCCTTCACGGTCAGGGTCAGTTGCAATATATATTTTTTTTGCCTGTTTTGCATCTTTTTTTAGTGATTTTATTAAATCCCCTTTTCCTCTAATATTTATGTACTCTGGTTCAAAGTCATGCTCTATATCGATTCCCATTTTTGATTTTGGTAAATCTCTGATATGTCCCATTGATGCTACAACCTTTGTACTGCCACCTAAAAATTTTTTAATCGTATTTGCTTTTGCTGGTGACTCTACGATAATTAATTTATCAGCCATTCAGACTTCCTCCATTTATTTTTTCAAATTCAAATATTTCATATTTCTTATCTCATATATAGTATTCTAGCTTAAAAGAAAACATTTTGCAAGTTTTTTACAAATTTTGTCCTTTTGGGGACGTTTCTGTTTGGGACACAACCAAAAATGTCCCAAACAGAAACGTCCCCAAAAGGACACTTTAAAATAGCTCCTTACTTAAGTCTGCCAATACATCTTCTACACCAATGGGTGTTACTTCATTTTCTTTAAATAATTTTAATATTTTTTCTACTTTTTGTTCATCATTTGATAAATAGGTTATTTCTTTATTTTCTATTTTTGTATTATTTGGTATATATTCTGTTTTGACAACTGCTATACCAAATCTTGCATTTTCTTTTTTAATAAATTGGTCTTCATTTATCTTCTTATAATATTCCAATTTTATGGGATATTTAATCCCAGCCTCCAATAATTTTTCTTTTTCTATAAATTTTCCACCAAAAAAAGTTCTCATTTTCTTTCCCCTTTCTTCTTTCGTACTTTTCCATAATACTATGAAGAGATTGACTTTGCAAGAACTTTTCATCGCATTATTTTACATATTTCTACTATTTTTTATCTTCTTTTTATTTTTTCGATTTGATATATACATGATATGTCTTATTCTTTTATATTATAAATTTTTTATTGCAAAATTCGATGGATTTAGACATATCATTTATTTTATAATTTAGATAATTTATAGATGGATTTTTTAATTCCATTCTTTCCATTATCGTATTTTAAAATAGTAGTAATTTCTTTTATTTTCATTACTACTATTTCTCTTTTACATATTTTTTTGACTTACTTTTTTTGTTACTGTTCAGATCAAAATACTAGAAAGGTTACATATATATCATTTTTCTTCTTCATTTCCTGTTTGTTTTAAACGTAAATATCCTAATTCTTCCCAGCTATTATATGCTAAATTTAATCTAAACACTAATTTAGGTTTAGGCCCTGCCCTGTTTTTATCTACAACGCAAGCATAATATCTAACATCTGGGTCTTCAAATTTTTCTAAATCATAAAATGTGGTATCCACTTCTTTTAAAGAATATTCATACTCTTGCAAATGTTCTCTATTAATTTGTTTTATTAAACACAAAGTATCTAATACCTCTTTTACTGTTCTACTAACAGCTAAGTCATTAACATCTAAATTAATTGGTAATGTGGCTGCTTCTGCTAATTGCAATGAAGAACAGATAAAGATTTCAAAGTTTTGTGCAATATTCGATAATATGGTTGCTGTCTTTTTGATTTCTTCAGGATTACCAATATTGGCTGTGTCTGTTTTTAATGTATCATAAAATACATATTCTATTTTTTCTTTATAATAATAATTCATAATAACTTTTTTTAATTCATCATTGGTATGATCTGTTATATTCATAAAATAGATAGAATTATTAATTTGCTTATTAATCCAGTCGGTTACAGTGATAACTTGATTAAATTGCGTAGATTCTTTTTCCAATCTTTTTATAAAATCTTTTTGTTTTTCACCTTTTTCTCTTAATACATGTCCTTGTTCATCTACTTTCACTTTTTTAGGATCATCTGCTTTAAATTGTAATGCTAAAATCTCATTTTCTGTAATGCTTACTTTTTGTCCATGAATTTTTTGAATTTCTGGATTATTTACAATTGTTGTGATTAAACACAGTTTCATTTTTTCTTCTGACATCTCATTTGAAATAATTAAAACCTTTTTCTTGTTTACAAATGCAGTATAAGCTGCTAAATCAATGGCAAATCTACTTTTCCCTGAGTTAGATGGCATTGCATATGCCATTGTTTCTCCTTTTCTAATCCCTTTAAATACTTGCGTTAATATTGGAAATGGTAATGGTAATCCATTTGCTAAATTATTAGAACCTTCTTCAATAAAGTTTGTTAAATTTTTATTTAAAACCGTTTGTTTAAATTTATCTGTTACTGTTACTTGATTAATCGCTGCTTCTACTTCTTCTACTGACATTTGATCATATAACTCATAATCAATAATCTCCACAATTTTATCCTGTATATTTTTTACTGGATTTGCGATATATGCTCCTCTTAAGATAAACAGTTTCTTTAAATCTGTATACACTTTTTCCATATCATATTGTTTATCTCTGACATTCTTTTTTAGGGTATTTTTAAATCTATATACCTCTTCTGAATCTCTAGAAAAGTTAAATCCTTCTTTTGCTATTTCTGGAGTATATTTTCCGCCTTCTGTAAATAGTACACTTTTATATACATTTAATACATCATCATCCTCAAAATAGCATTCTCTATATAGATAATAATATCGAGAAATTGATTTTGGATTTTCTAACAATAATCCCATATACACATGTTCTAATTCGGGATTTTTTAATTTAGCAGGAAACATACCTTCTTCATTTTCTTCTACTGCATTTTCTGGTTCTTCCTCTGGTTGTTCTTTATCTTCATCATTCAATTCTTTTAACTTTGTTAATGCATCTTTATATCTCCCTGTTTGCACGGCCAATTTGATTTCTGTTACTTTTTTTCTATTATTGTCAGTTACTGGTATTTGATTAATTAACTCATATAGTTTTCTTTCTGTTTCATTAACCATTTTCTTCCTCCTAACTTATTAAAATTTTTACTTCCTTATTTTTCACAAGTTCTTTAAATTTTATGGCATCTCCCTTATCTCCCACAATACTTCCATAATGTGTTGGTATAATTACTTTTGCTTTTATTGTATTTGCTAAATCAGCCGCTTCTTGATAATCCATAGTATAGGTTCCACCAATTGGTATCAATGCTTCATCACATTCTATATTTTGAATCTCTTCTATATTATCTGTATCTCCTGCTATGTAATATGTTTTATGATTTACTTCGATGATATACCCTACCCATTTATTTTCTTTAGGATGAAAAGCTTTATGAACATTATATGCATATGTTGTTTTAAAATCTAATGCTTGCACATGATAACTTTTATTTGGCTCTACTGCAATTACATTTTCTTTACCAAATAATTTTTCAGTTTTTTCTTTTATATCTTCTGTCACAATATATACTGTATGTTCTTTTCTTACTTTTTCAATGTCTTCGGGTGAAAAATGGTCATAATGAGAATGCGTGAAAAATATATAATCTGCATCATGATACTCTTTATTTATTTTAAATGGGTCTATATAGATAATAACATCTTCTGTTATTTTTATACTATTATGACATAATACTTCTACCATATTCTACCTCCCTATTTACTTTTTATTTTGAATATATATCCTATATATTTATTATCGTTACTATATCACACTTTTTTCTTATGAACAATAATTCTTCTAAAAGATTCTATTATTTTAAATAGGTTATTACCATTCACAGTCCAATCAATACCTCTAGAGCCTTATGTTATTCTATATTTCATAAATTTCTCGGCTCAATACAAATGACAAGAAACTATAAAATTAATGTTCATCATCTTTTCTAAATTTTATGAAATCTTCCAATCCCATTTTTCCAGCTCTTGTAATTAAATTATATCCATACTTTTCTTTTAATTGATCAATTGTTTTATCTAATTTTTCTTGTTTCTCGTTTTTCACTTCATTCTGAAATAAAGAAATTTGCATTTCCTCTGTATCTGTTAAATCATCTACCCTAACGCCTATCAATCTAATAGGAGTTCCTTTTCTATACATTTGCTCCAATAATTCTTTTGCTACTTCTAGAATTTCTTTTGTACTTGCTGTTGCATTTGGCAATTTTCTTTGATGAGATGTATCAACAAAATCTTTATTTCTCAATTGTACATTTACCACTCTTGCTAACATGTTTTGTTTTCGTAATCTATATGTTACTTGCTCTACTAAAGCTAATAATATTTCCTCTAGTTTGTCTATATTCGAAATATCTTCTGGTAGTGTAACAGAATTTCCAATTCCTTTTGGTTTTTCTTTTTGATATTTTACTTCAGAATTATCAATTCCATTCGCATATTCCCACATCATGGTACCATGTTTTCCAAATTTATCTTGTAAAATTTTTTTATTGGTCTTTGCCAAGTCTCCAATCGTTTTTATTTGCATGTTTTGTAATTTAGGAACTGTTCTTTTTCCAAGCATAAATAGTTCTGATACAGGAAGTGGCCACATTTTGTTTGGTATTTCATTTTCAAAAAGGGTATGTACTCTATCTGGTTTTGTGAAATCTGATGCCATTTTGGCTAACAATTTATTATGTGCTACACCAACATTTACTGTAAATCCTAATTCTTCTTTTACTCTTCGATTAATTTCTTTTCCTTTATTTAATAAAGTATCATTCATTAAATAATGTGTCATATCTAAAAAACATTCGTCAATACTAAATCTTTCTATTTTGTCTGTATATTCTAATAACAATTGATACAACTGATTAGAATAGTGTCTATATATTTTAAAATTTGATGGAAATACTTTTAGTCCAGGACATTTGATTCTTGCTTGATAAATCGTTTCGGCTGTTTTGACACCACATTCTTTTGCCTTCATACTTTTAGCCAAAACAATGCCTGATCTTTTCGATTCATCTCCTCCAATAACAGCTGGTATTTCCCTTATATCTATTTCACTTCCATTTTTTAACATATCTAATGCTGTCCAACTTAAAAAAGCATTATTGACGTCTACATGTAATATTTGACGTTCCATATCATCACCAATTAAATTATAGAATGTATGTTTGGTTTTGTCAATCTTTTATTTTTATAAATTTTTACTTTTATTTTTAAAGATTTCGGCATATAATATTTTCGATAAACTTAATAGATAAAATTTTATGAGATACATAGGAGGTAATGATTTTGAATAAACTTGTATTGATTGGTTGTGGAAATGTTGGAATGGCATATGCCTATTCTGTATTAAATCAATGTTTAAATATAAATGAATTGGTGTTAATTGATGTGGATAAAGATAAATTATATGGTAAAGTTGCTGACTTAAATCATAGTGTCTATAATTTGAATACTTCGACAAAAGTTATCTTAGGCAATTATTCTGATTGTCAAGATGCTGATGTAATTTGCATAACGGCTGGTCCTAGTCAGTCAGGTATACAAAGTTCTAGAATGGAGGACTTGCATAAGGCAAATACACTTTTAAAAGGTATTATTTCTGAAATCAATAAAACCAATTTTTCTGGAATTTATTTAATTGCAACAAATCCTTTAGATGTTATGACATATGTAACATGGAAATATGCAAATTGCAGTCCTCAAAAAGTAATTGGATCTGGAACACTTCTAGATACTGCCAGATTGCATTATATTTTGTCAGAAAAATATCATAAACCCATTACGGAAATGACTGGCGTTGTTCTTGGCGAACATGGAGATAGTCAATTTATTCCTTGGTCTACGGTTAATGTAGAAAAATTACCTGAATCAGAAATGATAGATATTGAAAATAAAGTTAAAAAAGCAGGTTTTGATGTTTCAAAATCACAGGGTTTTACTGCATATGGAATTGCTTCTGCTTTAAGTAGAATTACCAGAGCCATTATTTTTGATGAAAAAGTTTGTTTACCTGTATGTTCTTATCTTGAAGATTACGGCATTTTTACCAGTACGCCTTCTATCATTGGAAAAGATGGTATTGAAAAGTCTAATACTCTTGATTTAGAATATGATGAAAAAATAAAACTAGAAAATTCTATACAGGTTATCAAAACAGCTATTGGGAATTTGTAAGGTTTGCAGGTACAATGAAATTGTAAATTTTGAAATATAAAAAAGAAAACTAAGTTGGATTTTATTCTCCACCTAGTTTTCTTTTTTGTGCCATATATGCAAATTTGCTAATGATATTTGCTGGCAATATTTTAGCTCCGAATTTTGCAATTTTTACATCTATTCCTGGAACAATATAAAATTTACCTTTTTCTAATTTTTGAATGGCATATTTTGCTACATCCATACTATTTGCTTCTCGTAAATGAAAATCTACATTGGCTACTTTATTAAAATTCGTTTCCACTGGTCCAGGACATAATATACTAATTTGTACTTTAGAATGTTCTTTTTTTAGTTCTTCTCGAATTCCCTCTGATAGTTTTACCACATAATTTTTTGTTGCATAATATGTTGCCATTAATGGTCCTGGCATAAATCCTGCGATAGATGCCACATTTAAGATTTTCCCACTATTTTTTTCTTTCATATCTGTTAAATATAACTTGGTTAATATGTGATATGCAATAATATTGGTCTTTATCATACGAATATCTTTTTCTAGACTTGTTTTTGTGAAATTTCCACAATCTCCAAATCCTGCATTATTGATTAAGATATCCACATTTTGTACCTGACTGTGAATTTCTTTGCAGTTTTTTTCTATACTTAAGTCTTTAGATATGATTTCTATTTTCACATCATTCTCTAATTCTTTTTTAATTTCTTCTAATTTTTCAACATTTCTTGCAATTAACACTAATTCATCTGCTTTTTTAGCCATTACTCTTGCCATATCTTTTCCAATTCCTGATGATGCTCCTGTGATTAAAACTTTCATATATTTACCTCTTATTTTTTATTATTCGTATTTTTTCCTATTTTATTATATTTTTTAGTTATATTCAAGTTTTTCTTGTTTTGCAATATGTTCTTTTACATAAAGTTGCATTATTTTCATGAAAATATTTTTATAACACTTGCCAAGTATCAATATGCCAAATTAATAGCAGGAGATATTAAAGTTTCAGAAGAATATAATAAGGCGAAAGATACAATCGTGATTTGTATATTAAATGATAATGTTCTAAAAAGAAATGCATACTTAAGTTTGGCAATGTTAAAATATGAAGAAACAGAAGAAATTGCAAAAAAAATGAAAGAAAAAGGACTTTCTATCGAGCTGATACAAGAAATAACAAATTTATCATTAGAAGAAATTAAATCTTTATAAATTACAATAAAAGTGACAAATCTCGCTTTGCGAGAACTTTTCTCTACTTTTCTAATTTAACTATATATATTTAAGTTCTCGAAGAAGTGTAAAGATTTGTCGACGCGAAAAATTGCATAGCAATTTTTCTGTGCAACATTTTTTTGTTGAATAGGAAAAAGCAATTTTTCGTATTCAACAAAAAATCTTAGAGCTTGTTAATCTCTAAGATTTTTTATTTTTTCTACTAAATTTATTAAATACCATACCAACAGCATGGACAATTCTAGTTGAATTATTATTCGCAACTGTTTTTCCTAATGCTTTTCCTCCAACTGTTAAAGCTGAAACCAAAGCACTTAATAAGAATTGTACATCAAACTCTAATCCAAATTGGTTAGTAATTTTTACTGCAATTAATGCACTTATCGCACCACTTAGTACTCCACAAATGTCACCAATAACATCCGCACAAATATTGGCAACCCTAGGTGCATTTCTAATTAATTTAATAGAATCTTTAGACCCCTTTACTTTTTTCGTTGCTTTTGCGTGAAATTCATGTTCATCTGCAACTGTTACAGCCACACCTACAATGTCAAATATAATACCTACTAAGATAACAGCCACTAAAATAAGAATAGCTGGTATTAAACTTAAATTTGACACACCATTTGTTGATATATATGAAAACACAATAGATAGTATAAAAGTCATAATAAAAACTTCTATAAACCATTTAATATTTTCATCTTTCTTTTTCTCTTTTTCCTTTTTTCTTTTTGATTGTTCTATTTTTTCTTTTACTTCTTCTATTTCTTTTTCATTTTCTTTTTCTGTTTTTGCACTTTCTTGTCTTATAGCCTTTTTCATTTCTTGTTTCATTTTTTCAGCTTCTTCCTCACACGGTTTTCCTTTTGCTTTTTTCGTCTTTTCTTTCAATTTTATCTCTTTCCTTTCTTTTTATAGATTGCCAAAGAGGGACGAAAAGGGAAATTGGGGACGGACTCATTTTTCCCTTTTTACTTAAATAACTCTAAAAATATATTAAATTTTATAAAAAGGGAAAAATGAGTCCGTCCCCAATTTCCCTTTTCGTCCCTTTTATCAACCTTTGGCACGTCCCTAATATTCAAAAGAGGAAATTTTGAGTTTTCCCAAGATTTCCTCTAAATATTTTTATTTGAGATGGCAAAAGTCTAAGTAAATTTTACAGTTTAGGTCTGGTCGAATTTCTCTATTTCCCACATAGCATTACTGCTATTGCCGTTTCCGTTTAAGGGAAATATCTATAGAAACTATAGCTACCAGATTGCCACTTAAATCTGTACCTTAATCCAAAGACTCCTATGCTTTTATGAAAGCAAACATTCTAGAAGTTTTCCTTAACACACTTGATAAGTTTATTAGTCTTTTTTGCAAATGAAATTTCATAAGTACAGTAAAACTAATTTGGCCAAAACTACGTTTTACTAATTATTTAATCCCAATACATTCACTCAAGACAGGCTACTCTGTGCTTTTTGTGTCTTGGCACGCATCACAGGTTACTCTTAAATTATGTATAAAAAGATATATTTATCATAAATTTAAGCCTCCGCGAAACTAGGGAATCTTATATATGCCATTATATAATACCCGAATTTCTTACTCCCTGAACACACACAAACTTGGCGTTTCGCGCACATTCAAGGAACTTCAACGATATGCCCTTTAGTGGATTTTTAGCCCCACCCTCATAAACTTGAGTGTGACTAGAATAATGCACCATCGATATATATTATACAGTATTCATGTGAAATATGACAAATTTCATTTTTGTCATATTTGAACAAGTTCGGATTTTCTTTGTTTCTGGTAATTCCATTTTTTACTATTTCATTGATTTTCTCTTTTTTTCTTTGTTTTTCTTGTTTTTTTAATATCCTATAAATTCTCTTAATTCTTTCTTTGTTTCTTCAAAATCTCTATCATTTGCAATATTTTTTACTTGTATATTTGGATATTTTTCTTGTATTTCTTCTGCCATTTCTAAATATACTCTTTGTTGATTAATACTATTTTCGGCTTCAAATTTAGAATTTTTAAATGCTGCTTTATCTTTTCTGTCTAATCTTGTATGATATTTTTCTACATCTTCTAAATATAGGGTGATGTAATATATTTCAAAATCTAATTTACTAAATTCTTCTAATAATTTTTCATATACATCTGTAAATGTATAGTCCTTTTTTCCAAGTCTGCAATAATTTTCTTCTGTAAAAAATGTCCTATCAAATACTAAATTAATACTTTTATTTTCCATCTTTTTTATATATTCTAATAAATTAATATACATATCTTCTGCTTTTTTCTTACCTTCTGCAGAACTATCTGAAGTTCCACATAGTCTATATAAATTTGTATAACTTAATGAATATCTTAAATAATCTGTTACAGTTGTTTTTCCTGCTCCTTGTGCACCTTCTACTACTATCAATTTTGAATTTGCCATGTTTTTTACTCCTTAAAAAATTTTTATTTTTATATTTGTTATTTTTTTCCAATGTATCTTTTTTGATACTGTTTTCTTTCTTGCCTTTTTTTATACTACATAATTAATTATCCTTTTCTTTTCCGTCCTCATGACTTCCGTCTTCATTTTCCTCTTTTTTAGCTAGTCCTTTATTCTTTAACATATTATTAATAGAATTTAAAATATCTTCTGGACTTTCATCAAAATCATCTTTTATAACATGTAACACTTTTATCTCCTCCTTTATTTTTTTCATTATACTACGTCATATTTTTATTTTCAATATTTTATTTTCATCTATTTATAGACTTTTTTATTTTTTTATAATAAACTAATTTTAAGTATAAAGAAAACGATAATATTTGATAAATTTTATTCAGATAAAGAAAGGAATGATTTACACTATGGAAAATGTATTTAAAGATTATGCCGCTAATATTCATCATCCAGATTGGGAAAATATATCAAAAAGAAAAAAAACATTACTAACCAATCCAGGTGACATTCGTTCTGTTTTTGACAGAGATTATACAAGAATTACACATTCAAATGCTTACAAAAGGCTAAAACACAAAACACAAGTCTTTTTCTCACCAGAAAGTGACCATATTTGCACAAGAAGTGAGCATGTCTCTCATGTAGAATCTATTAGTTACACAATCGCAAGTTATTTAGGCTTAAACACAGAATTAACAAAAGCAATTTCTGTTGCACATGATATTGGACATAGTCCTTTTGGTCACGCTGGTGAAAAGATTTTATCCACTATCTGTCAAAGAGATTTAGGTTATGGCTTTTGGCATGAAAAAAATGGTCTAGAATTTGTCGATAAAATTGAATTATTAGAAAATCGAGAACAATACAAGGACAATTTAGACCTAACATATGCAGTTAGAGATGGCATTATTTCTCACTGTGGTGAAATTGATGAAAATTGTTTAAAACCTAGAAAAGAATATATTGATTTAACAACTTATGTTAGACCTAATCAATATGCGCCATATACTTGGGAGGGCTGTGTTGTAAAAATATCAGATAAAATTTCCTATATTGGAAGAGATATTGAAGATGCCATTAGTTTAGGAATTATTGATGAACATCTAGATGAACTATACCAATTATTACACTATGATTTACCAGAAAAGAAAATTAATAATACAATCATTATCAATTATTTAGTGTGTGATTTGGCTAAAAATTCGACACCAGAAAAAGGATTATGCTTCTCAGAAGAAGCTTTTGACTTGTTAAACAAAATAAAAGAATTTAATTATAGAAATATCTATTTCTCAGATAGACTAAAACCTTCTATTAAATATTTTGAATTGGTTTTAAATGAAATTTATGATACTTTAAAATCTTGCTATGACGGAGAAAATACAATTACTACTTTAAAAAATAAATTATCTAAGATTTCTATAAAACTATATGATAGTTTTCTTGGATTTTTAACAAATTATTATGATTTAGGAAATCGAGAAGAACTAAAGTTAATTAATGATGTTATTTTTGATTTCAATAATGAACAAGATTTTTATCAATGTATTATTTATTACATTTCTGGAATGACTGACAAGTTTGCAATTGAGATTTATAATGATATTATTGGATTTTAAAATGTCGCATAAGGATTAAATCCTTATGCGACATTTTGTTCTATACCACTATTTATCTTTTTTCTTCTTGTTTGTTTTTGCAA
This sequence comes from uncultured Clostridia bacterium, assembly GCA_944388805.1. Classification (GTDB taxonomy): domain Bacteria; phylum Bacillota; class Clostridia; order TANB77; family CAG-508; genus CAG-269. Next base: position 27,986 of record CALXKE010000024.1, read on the forward strand.
ATAAAACGCCGATGATTACTAGCATTACTGATAATACTGCTATTATACATACAATGGTTCTATCTCTACTGTCTAATCCACCAGTCTCCACTGTGATTAGCATTTCTGATGCATCACTGTTATCTTCTTGTATCATGTCCACATATTTTGCTGGATTTGTTACTCCACTGATAATTGCTGTATTTTTTATCTCTCCTAGATTGTCTTCTCCATTTTTCCATCTTAATACAATTTCAACTTCTTCACT
>CALXKE010000025.1 GCA_944388805.1 uncultured Clostridia bacterium
ATGATGAGAAATTTATTGAAAAAGTGGCAACAAAAATTATAAATTTGGTAAAGTAAGTGAGAGACAAATTACAATTTATATTGACAATAAATATTTGTAATTTTATAACAATATATAACATTATTTGGTGGTATTTTATTTGCACGAAATTTGCACGAGTAAAATAAAAAAATTCTTTAAAATCAACAATTAGCCAACTTGTACGAATTTCCTGCCCACCAAAAAATACAAGTTACCTTGTATTTTATTTTTACATCAAAAGCAAACAAATATTTCCAGAAAAGAGAGGGCATGAGATTTGATACGAATAAAGAAAAAGGTAATAAATTATATACAGTACAGGTAAAATCAACAGGATGTAAAACAAAAGACAAAAATTATAATAAAAAAACTTTATAAGAGTAGTTATATTGATAATTACTCTTATTTATGCTACTATATAAAATGAAAGTTGTTCTTAGAGTATAGGGTAGCATTTTTATAATAGTTGGAATTTTATTAATTATTTTCTCAACTATTTAATAATAAATTACAATATATGAGCAGAAAACAAATTGTAATTTGTCTTGGGAGGTGAAATTAGATGAAAAAGAAGAAAATCATTAAGATAGTTGTAATAGTATTATTGTTCATAGTGGTTTTGCTAGTAGGAGTGGTATTGTTAGTTAACAAAGATTCTAATTCAGTTAATAAAAATTCTAATTCTGCTAATAAAAATTCTGATGTTGAAAAATTAATAGAATATTCAGAAACTTTAACAGAATTTAATTGCCAAGATGCTATTTCAAGTAAGGGATATATTAGTGAAGATGACGCATTTAAGATTATTGCTACTAGTACAGTCATTCGAAATGATGACCAAATACAAATGAAAGAATATCTTAAAAGAGTAGATTCAATAGGAATTGAATTTGTTGAGAATAATGAAAGTAACATGAATAATTCTAGTTCTGGTTTTGGTTCTGGCATAAAAAGTGAAGGTACATATTGGAAAATAATATTAGTACGTAATAGTTCATCATATATGGAAAAAGCACAATTTAATGTTGATTATTATACAGGTAAAATACTTTATGGAAAAGTAATACAACAAATAAATATTGATTAGATTACAAAAGATGCTATATAATAAAAAAGGACACAATAAATGTGCCTTAATAAGAATACAAAACATCTTCAATAATATCAGCAATTTCAGAAACGGAATGATCTGATTGGATTAAAAAATTTGGATGTCCTTTAAATTCTCCATTATAAATAGAGATTGTTATTTGACCAGTCATGTTTCCAATAACTCTACTATCTTTGTCATGTAATTTTAAAACGTTCATGGATTTACCCCCTTTTCTTTAGTTAACAAAACTAATTATAGCAAAGAGAAAAATAAAAATATGTCGAAAACTGTCATAAATCTAAAAAAATCTAAAAAGTAATGATAAAGTATGTTAAAATAAGATAAATGTGATATCATAAAATAAAAATTGGGAGAAAGATGCCAATGAAAAAATTAATTATAATTATTATCATATTATTATTGATATTTGTAGGAATGTATATATATAGACAAAATAGAATTATAAGTAATCAGACATCAGAAGTATCGGTTGATGAAATTAATCAAATCGAAACCTATTTACAAAAAATATATATGTGGAGAGAAATTACAGGAGATGCATTACCAATATTTGATAATATTAATAACGCACCAGATGTTTGGTTATGGGAAGTTGTTAAGAAAAATTTGGAAGAATATGAATTATCTTATGAACAATTACAAGATAAGACAAAAGAAATTTTTGGTGAAGACTTACAAAAAGAATTTCCAAGAGAAGGGTATGAATACATGGAATATGATGAGGAAACAGATACCTATTATGCAATTGGAAGCGGATTAGATAATCAAGAAGATGTATTTTTATTAGATAAGATACAAAAACAAGATAATGGATATACTGTACAAATTGTAGAATATTTAGAAGATTATTCAGAAGGATATGAAACAACTGATGCAGACTACAATATTCAAATAAAGAATTTAAATAATGAAACAATAGGAGAAGTAAAAAGTACAGAACCAGAAACAAATATACAGCAATTTGTGAAAGATCATATAGATAGTTTTACAAAAAAAGAAGTGAATTTGAAAACAGATGAAAATGGAAATATATATGTAACAAGTATACGAAATATTTAGAAAAAAAGATGAGAAAACAGTAGCAAATTTAGTTAAATAAAATTTAAAGTTAACATATCGAGAAAAAATGAAAACATAGTAGAGGGAGAAGAATGGATTTAACAAAATGTGAAATATGTCCACATAGATGTGGTATTAATCGAACAAAACATGAAATTGGTAGATGTAAAAGTACAGATAAAATAAAGATAGGATTATACTCTATTCATCATTTTGAAGAACCTTGCATAAGTGGAAAACACGGTTCAGGAACTGTGTTTTTTTCAAATTGTAATTTGAATTGTGTATATTGTCAAAATTATGAAATCAGTCAGCAAGGAAAAGGAAAAGAAATTTCCATAGAAAAATTAGCAAATATATTTATAGAACAACAAAATCGACAGGCAGAAAATATAAATTTAGTAACACCAACTAGTTATGCACTTCAGATTATAGAAGCAATTAAAATTGCAAAGAAAAATGGATTAAACATTCCAATCATATATAACACAAATGGATATGAAAATATTGAGACATTAAAATTATTAGAAGGATATATTGATGTGTACTTACCAGATTTAAAATATTATGACAATGAAATTGGTAAAAGATATTCTAAGATAGACAATTATTTTGAAATTGCTACAAAAGCAATACAAGAAATGTATAGACAAGTAGGAAGTCCTAAATTTAATCATGAAGGTATGATACAAAAAGGCGTTATGATAAGACATTTGGTATTACCTAACAACATAGATAATAGTAAGAAAATTTTGAAATGGCTGAAAGAAAATATGGATGAAGCTGTATATATTGATATTATGGCACAATATTTTCCTACATATAAAGCAAAGGAAATGAAAGATTTAAATAGAAAATTGACAAAAGAAGAATATCAAGAAATTGAAAACTATGTATATGATTTAGATATTCAAAATGGATATATGCAAGAATTGGGGGAACATGAAGAAGAGTATGTTCCTAAATGGGATATATAGAAAAGAGGAAATCATGAAGATACAAGAATATATACAAAATCTTTTAGCAGGAAAAACACAAGTAAAAAACGAAAATCAATCTGTCGAAAAGATGAAAATCGTAATGGAAAAACTAGGAAATCCACAAAACAAATTAAAATACATACATGTAACAGGAACCAATGGAAAAGGAAGTGTGATTGAAATGTTAAATAACATTTTGATAAATGCTAACTTAAAAGTTGGAAAATTCATTTCACCACATTTGGTTTCTTATCATGAAAGAATTAGCATTAATGGTGAGTATATTAAAGATGAGGAGATACAGAAAATTTTTGAAGAAGTACAATCAATCATTGAAAAAGAAAATATAGATCTAAACTTTTTTGAATTTTTTACATTGATTGCTATTTTGTATTTTTGTAAACAAAAAGTGGATATTGTCTTAATGGAAGTGGGTTTTGGAGGACTATATGATAGTACCAATATCATTTTTCCAATCATTTCAGTTATTAGCTCAATTGGTTATGATCATATGAAAGTTTTAGGAAATACATTAGAAGACATTGCCAAACAAAAAGCAGGAATTATTAAAGAAAATTCTGAAACAGTATATATGGAGCAAAAACAAAACATAGATGATATCATTGAAAAAACTTGTAAAGAAAAACAAAATATATTACATATAGTTGTGCAATCAGAAATAAAGAATCAAAGATTTGAAAATGATAGAGAGATATTTGATTATAAACAATATCATGATATAGAAGTAAATTTAAAGGGAAAAAGACAAATACAAAATGCAGCATTGGTATTAGAATGTTGTGACATATTAAATAAAAATGGATATCATCTTACAGAGGAAAATATAAAAAATGGGTTAAAAACCGTTATCCACAAAGGAAGATTTGAAGTGATTCATCAAAATCCAACAATGATATTTGATGGAGGACATAATGAACAAGCGATAGAAAATCTTAAAGAAACAATAGATTTGTATTATAAAAATGCTAAGAAAATTTTTGTGATTTCTGTGTTGAAATCTAAAGACTATCACAAAATTATAGAAGATATTTTAGACAAAGAGAATGTATATATTTTTACTAATGGAAATGATAAAAATCTATTTACAGATAAACATCTTATGTATGAATATGCCAAACAACGAAATCATAAGGCAGGAATATATGAAATGGATTTAAAAGAAGCAATACAATTTTGTAAAGAAAAAAGAGATTTTGTTTCTTTTATCATTGGTTCATTTTATATTTATGATGATGTAAAAAGGATATGCTAATGAATTATAAAATATCTATAAAAGAGCTTGTAAAAAAATATAAAGTTTGATATATTGAAAAAAATAAAATAATAGGAGGAATCTAAAATGACACAAGCAGATGAACAATTTATAAAAACTTGCAAAGAAATTATAAAAAATGGGTATTCATCAAAGGGAACGCATGTTAGAACAAGATGGGATGATGGAGAAGAAGCTAACTATTTTTCTATTGTAGGTGTACAAAATAAATATGATGTAGGAAAAGAATTTCCAATGATTACTTTAAGAAATAATACAAAAACATATAAAAATGCTATAGATGAAATTTTATGGATATGGCAAAAAAAATCTAATAAAATTAGTGATTTACATTCTCATATTTGGGACCAATGGGCAAATGAAGAAGGAACTATTGGAAAAGCATATGGATATCAATTAGGAAAAAAATATGAATTTAAGACAAAAGAAGGAATAAAAGTAATGGATCAAGTAGATTATGTTTTATACTTATTAAAACATGATCAATCAAGTAGAAGAATTATGACGAATTTATTTAATCATGAAGAATTAAAAGATATGGAATTAGAACCATGTGCTTATGGAACACAATGGCTAGTAAAAGAAGGAAAATTACATTTAATATTAAATCAACGTTCACAAGATATGTTAACAGCAAATGGTTGGAACTTAATGCAATATGCAGCTTTACAATATATGTTTGCACAAGTATCAGGGTTAGAAGTAGGAACATTAACACACAACATAGGAGATTGTCATATCTATGATAGACATATACCACTTGTAGAAAAATTATTAGAAGCAGAGCCAATGGATGTGACACCAAAACTAATTATCAAAAATCCAACAAAGAATTTCTATGAATTTAAAGTAGAAGATTTTGAAGTTGAAGGATATGATTATAATAAAGATGTAAAAATTGGTAAAATACCAGTTGCTATTTAATGAATAAAAAATAAAAAGGATTTAAGCGAAAGGAAAAATAACATGTTAAGTATTATCGTAGCAAAAGCAAAAAATAATGCCATTGGAAAAGATAATCAATTATTATGGCACTTATCAGATGATTTAAAAAGGTTTAAAAAATTAACAACAGGACATACCATTATTATGGGAAGAAAAACATTTGAATCTTTAGGAAGAGTACTTCCTAATAGAAAACATATTGTATTTACACAAAATCCAGATTTTAAAGTAGATGATGAAAATGTAGAAGTGGTACATTCTATGTTACAAATACAAGAATATATAGAAAATGACGAAGAAGCATTTGTCATAGGCGGAGCTATTATTTATAATTTATTAATGCCATATGTAAAAAAAATGTATGTAACAGAAATTGATAAAGACTTTGATGGAGACGCATTCTTTCCAAGGATAGATGAAACAAAATGGAAAGAAGTCAGTAGAGAAAAAGGACCAGATGATGAAGAAAATAATTTTACATATGAATATGTAACTTATGAACGTTAGGAACGTGTCAAATCGTTCAAAAATTGAACAAAAGGGACAGGTTAAAAAAGAGACCTGTCCCTTTTATCCATTTTTTGTCCATTTTGACACGTCCCCATTTGATTAAAAAATTTGCTTTTGGTTACACTAGTCTGAGAAAGGATGATTTAGATGTTTAAACCGAAAGCGATTTATTTTGAAAAAGATATTGTCAATTATACATTGGGAAAAGAGTTAATGGAAAAATATAAAGAAGTACCAAAAGTAGAAATCGAAAATCATAATAATATTGAAGAGATGAGAAAAAAATCCAATAAAGAATTTATGGATATGAAACGAAATTTAATTATTGGTGTTAGAAAAACACATAAATTTGTTCCTAATCATAAAACTTCAGATTTTTTAGTACCATATACTTCTTCAGGATGTACAGCTGCTTGCATGTATTGCTATTTGGTATGTAATTATAACAAATGTGCTTATTTGCGTTTATTTGTGAATCGAGAAAAAATGTTAGAAAAAATTATTAAAACCAGTGAAACTTCAGAAAAAGAATTAACCTTTGAAATTGGTAGTAATAGTGATTTAATATTAGAAAATACGATTACCAATAATCTAGTTTGGACCATTGAAAATTTTAAGGATACAAAAAAAGGATTTTTAACATTACCAACGAAATTTTCCATGGTAGATGACATATTAGATTTAGACCATAGAGGAAAAGTCATTATCAGAATGAGTGTGAATCCAAAAGAAATCATTAATCGTGTTGAGTTTGGAACTTCAAGATTAGAAGAAAGAATTGAGGCAATTAATAAGTTAAGTGAAGCAGGATACAAGGTAGGAATATTAATTGCACCTGTGATTATGGTTGAAAATTGGAAAACATTATATAAAGAATTAATTATAGAGTTAGATAATAAATTATCTAAAAAAGCAAAGAAACAAGTATTTTTTGAAATTATTTTTATGACATATAGTTTTGTGCATACAAAAATTAATGAAGAAGCTTTTCCAAATGCCATTCAAATTTATGATAAAGAAAAAATGCAGGGAAGAGGAAAAGGAAAATATATGTATAAATCAGACTTAAGAGAAGAGGGAAAACAATTTCTGTTAGAAGAAATGCAGAAATATTTTAAGGATAATACGATAGAATATGTGGTGTAAACAAATCTTAAAGTTCACTCAAAATTCACAAACAAAATGGAAAAATTTTCTTCTACTTTTTATTTTCATATGATATAATGTCATTAGAACAAATACGTAGTAAATTTTTGTAAATATGTTGTTATTAGATATAAAGTTTTATTGAATGACAAAATCTCTTAAGAAGGGAGAAAACATATGGCATATATAGAATTTAAAAATGTTTGTAAAGAATATAAAATGGGAGAAATTATCATAAAAGCCTTAGATAATACAAACTTTTCAATTGAAAAAGGTGAATTAGTTGTTGTTGTTGGACCATCAGGAGCAGGAAAAACAACAGCCTTAAATATATTAGGTGGTATGGATAGTGTCACTTCAGGAGATGTTATTGTTGATGGGAAAAATGTGGCAAAATTAAAAAATAAACAGTTAATAAAATATAGGAGAGAAGATATTGGGTTTGTGTTCCAGTTCTATAATTTGGTACAAAATTTGACAGCAATTGAAAATGTAGAATTGGCAACTCAAATTTGTAAAGATTCTTTAAGTCCAGATGAAGTTATGGAAAAAGTAGGATTAGCAGATAGAAAAAAGAATTTTCCATCTCAATTATCAGGAGGAGAGCAACAAAGGGTAGCCATTGCAAGAGCGATTGCTAAAAATCCAAAATTATTATTATGTGATGAACCAACAGGTGCCTTAGATTATAAAACAGGAAAACAAATTTTAAAATTATTGCAAGATACGGCAAGAAAAGAAAATATGACGGTAATTATCATAACCCATAATGCAGCTATTGCACCGATGGCAGATAAAATTATTAGATTTAAAAATGGAACTGCAGAAAGTATCGAAAGCAATCAAAATCCAATTCCAGTAGAAAATATAGAATGGTAGAGTCTAATTGAGGACGTTTTGAGGGATTTTGGGGACGGACTCATTTTTCCCTTTTTATATTATTATATAATGAATTGTAGGTATAAACTAATTTTCAAAAAAGAATTTTATGGACTCTATATGATTTTTCAAATCTTTTAAATCTTAAAAAGGGAAAAATGAGTCCGTCCCCAAAATCCCTCAAAACGTCCCTAACTGGACAAAATTGAACTTTGGAGGTGATGCGAGTGAAAATAAAAAAAGCATTACTAAAAGATACTTTTAAAGAAATAAAAAAATCATATAAACGATTTATCTCCATTTTGATGATGGCTTTACTGGGCGTAGGTTTTTTCGCAGGGTTAAGAGCCGCTTCACCAGATATGTTAGATTCGATTGATACATATTATAAAAATCAGAATGTGTATGATATAGAAGTCATGTCAACACTTGGTTTAACAGATAGTGATATAGAAGCATTATCTAATATAGAAAATGTTGAAAATGTATATGGTACATATAGTAGAGATGGTTTAATAAATACAAATGATAAAGAAATTGTTTCAAAGATTTTATGTATAGATGATGTAAATACACCAGTTTTAGTAGAAGGTAATATGCCTGATAATATAGATGAATGTGTAGTGGAAAAAAGTTTCTTAGAAGGAACAGGGAAAAACATTGGAGATTATATTGATATAGAACCGGAAGAAACCGAAAGTACAGGAACGACAGAGGGAGAAAAGACAGAATATTTAAAAAATAAAACACTAAAAATTGTAGGTGTGGTAGAAAGTCCTTTATATATATCAAGAGAAAGAGGAAGTACAAAATTAGGAACAGGTGTCATTAATTACTATATCTATGTGAATAGAGAAAATGTGAATTCAGAAGTATATACAGAAATCTATATAACATTGGAAAATCGTAATAAATATCAAACAGGAAGTCATAAATATGAAAATTATGTAGAAGAAACGAAAGATAAAATAGAAGAAATAAAAGAAGAAAGAGAAAATGCAAGATATCAAGAATTAATTGATGAAGCAAATGCGGAAATTGAGAAAGCAGAAGAAGAGTTTAATACAGAAAAACAAAATGGAGAAGCACAACTTCAAGATGCAGAAAATAAAATTAATGAAGGAAAAGCACAAATAGAATCTGGTGAGGCAGAAATTAATAGCAATGAACGTACGGCGAATCAACAGTTTGAAAATGCAGAAGCACAGATAGAATCAGCAAAATTGGAAGTTGCACAAAATGCACTTCGATTAAACAATGAAAAAATCGAAGCAGAAAAAGGTTTTGAAGAAGCTGAAAATCAAAAAGCTGGTTTACAAAGTACATTAGATAATATTAATAATGCAATTAAAATTACAGATAATTCAATAGCTGAAATGCAAGCACAATTGGAAATGGCTGAAACGGAAGAAGAAATTGCAACAATCAATCAAGAAATTGCAAAATTACAAGCAACAAGACAAGTGTATGAAACCAACAAACAATCTGTTGAAGCAGGAATCACAGAGATTGATAATCAAGTTGCCAGTGGAAGACAGGAATTGCAAAATGCAGAAGCACAAATTGGTAGTGCAAGAAATCAAATTCAAAGTCAAGAAGCAAGTTTACAACAAACCAAAAATAGGACTTATACACAAATTGCAAATGCTAAAAAAGAATTAGAAGCTTCAAAACAAGAAATTGCAGAGGCAGAAGTAGAATTAGAAAATTCCAGAACAGAATTTAACACAAAGATACAAGAAGCAGAAGGAAAATTAATTGATGCCAGAGAAAAGGTATCAGAAATAGAAAAAGCCGAGTGGTATATATTTGATAGACAACAAAATGCAGGATATAGTAGTTATATCCAAGATACAGAAAGTATAGAAAATTTAAGTATTGTATTCCCAATTGTATTTTTTGCAATAGCAGCTTTAGTTTCATTAACTTCTATGACAAGAATGGTTGAAGAAGAAAGACAAGAAATTGGAACATTGAAAGCATTAGGATATAATAAATTTCATATTATGCTAAAATATATCATTTATTCTAGTTTGGCTTGTATTATTGGTGGCATTATTGGAATGAATATTGGATTCCAATTGTTACCTAGAATTATTTGGGATATGTATGAAATGATGTATACATTACCAGAATTTATTGTATCATTTAATCATCAATATTCTTCAATGGGATTAGGATTAATCTATATTTGTATTGTAGGAGCAACATTATATACAATCTTAAAAGAAGTTAGAGAAACGCCAGCAATCTTATTAAGACCAAAAGCACCAAAATATGGAAAAAGAGTATTGCTAGAGAGAGTAGGTTTCATTTGGAAACGATTAAAATTCTCTCATAAAGTAACAGTAAGAAATATTTTTAGATACAAGAAAAGATTTTTGATGACCATTATCGGTATTATGGGATGTACCTCTTTAATATTAGCAGGCTTTGGATTAAAAGATTCTATATCATCCATTTTGCCAAATCAGTATGAAGACATTTGTCATTATGATATGTTAGTAAGCTTAAAAACAGCCTTAACGGAAGAACAAAGAAACACTTATGTAGAAAATTTGAAGCAAAAAGATGGCATACAAGAAGTGGTAGAAACCTATATGGAATCTGGAACAGCTAGAAAAGACGATAATAGTGAAAACGTTCAAATTGTTGTTCCGAATGATAAAGAAGAAATTGATAAAGTAATAACATTAAGAGATGTTAAAACAGAAGAACCATTTACATTATCAGAGAATGGAATCATTATAACAGATAAGTTAGCAGAATTAATCGGTGCAAAAGTAGGAGATATGGTAACTGTGACAACCGCAGATGATATAGAAAAAGAAATAAAAGTTGTTGGCATAACAGAAAACTATATTAGTCATTATGTCTATATGTCAAAAGAATTATATCAACAAGTATTTGGCGAAACCTATAGTACCAATGTATTGCTAATTCAAGATAATAACTTAGATGAAGAACAAGAAAAAGCAGTAATGCAAGAAATGGTAGCGCAAAATGAAGTGTTAACAGTTACTTTAACAACAACAACCATGAAGACATTAGATGATACCATGAGCTCCCTAAATTATGTTGTCATTGTTTTAATTGTATCAGCAGGATTATTGGCATTTGTCGTGTTATACAATTTATCAAATATTAATATAAGTGAAAGAATTAGAGAATTAGCTACTATAAAGGTATTAGGATTTTATGACAGAGAAGTGTATGACTATGTAACAAGGGAAACCATTATTTTAACGATTATCGGGATTTTGTTGGGACTAGTAGCAGGGTATTTCTTAAATTTCTATATTTTAGGAACTTGTGAAATTAATATCTTGCGATTTGAAAAAGTAATACATCCAATTAGTTATCTTTATGCAATAGCCATTACACTTGTATTTTCAATTATTGTTAATATTGTTACTTATTTTGCATTAAAGAAGATTGATATGATAGGAAGTTTGAAAAGTGTAGAATAGAAAAAGGGGATTTGGGGACGGACGAAAAGGGAAATTGGGGACGGAAAAGGGAAATTGGGGACGGACTCATTTTTCCCTTTTTATTCATATAGTCTTTTTTATAAAATAATAGAATTTAATTAAAAAGGGAAAAATGAGTCCGTCCCCGATTTCCCTTTTCGTCCGTCCCCAAATCCCCTTTTTTAAAATTTTTGATGAAAACCTATACAAAAATAAAGATAAAATGATATAATAGCACCAAAGTAATTAGAACAATAGAGGGAGGATACAATGGGAAATATCGTTTTATTAGATGATTTAACAATTAATAAAATTGCAGCTGGTGAAGTTATTGAAAGACCAGCTTCTGTTATAAAAGAAATGGTCGAAAACTCAATTGATGCAGGGGCAACAAATATAACAGTAGAAATCAAAAATGGAGGAATTTCTTACATAAAAGTAAGTGACAATGGAAAAGGAATTGCACAAGATGATTTAGAGATTGCCTTTGAAAGACATGCAACTAGTAAAATAAGAAGCGCAGATGACTTAAATACAGTTACTTCTATGGGGTTTAGAGGAGAGGCATTGGCAAGTATTGCAGCAATTGCAAATGTAGAAATGGTATCAAAAACACAAGAACAAGAAATTGGATATCGAATCGTTGTAGAAGCAGGAAATGTTTTAGAAAAAGAAGAGGTTGGATGCAAAACAGGAACAACGATTACAGTTAGAAATTTATTTTTTAATACACCTGTTAGATATAAATTCTTAAAAAAAGATTATACAGAATCAGGATATATTGAAGATGCCATTACAAGAATTGCGTTAGTAAATCCAAATATTGCTATTAAGTTAATTAATACAGGAAAAACAGTCATTCAAACAAATGGTAGTGGAGATATAAAAAGTGTTATATATAGTATTTATGGAAAAGACATTGCAAATGGTATTATGGAAGTTTCATATAAATATGAAGATATCAATATTGTAGGTGTCGTAGGAAAACCAGAAATTGCACGTTCTAATCGTTCAAACCAATTATTTTTCGTAAATAAACGATATATAAAAGATAAAACATTAACAGCAGCAACAGAACAAGCCTATAAAGGGCTAATTCCAATCGGAAAATTTGGATTTGTAGTACTAAATATTGAAATGAACCCAGCAAAAGTAGATGTCAATGTACATCCCGCTAAATTAGAGGTAAGATTTGAAGAAGAAAATAAGGTATTTCAAGCAATCTATCATGCTATCAAAGATACTTTATTAAAAACAGAATTGGTAGCCAATTCAGAAAAGGCATTACACGGAGAAAACATGGAGACAGCTAGAGAATTGACTTTTGAAGAAAGATTAAAAAATTTAAAAGAGGAAAAACAAAAAAGACAAGATGTAGGAGGTCTATTTTCTTTTAGAAAACAAAATGAAAAACAAATTGAAAACTATACAGACGAAGAAAGCAAGATTAAAACAAATGTAGTAGAAGATATACATAGTCATTCTGAACAAACAAGCGGCAATATTATAGAAGATGTTTATCGTGCGAAAAATAGTGTGGAAAATAAAATAAATGTTGGTGAACCAATTGACACATCTGATATATTGGCTAAATTAAAACAGATGAAAGAAAACTTAGAAAAAGAACTTAAAGAAAAAAATGTAAATACACCTATGACACAAGGAAAAGAAAATACACAAAAAACAACAGACGAAAACAATCATGAAGTAGTAACATTAGAAGAGGAAAAAGAAGAATATACTATAAAAGAAGAACAAGAAGAAAATAAGAATGAAATAAAGACAAGTTCAGATGAGCAAAAAACAGAAAACGAAGGCAATGCCAATATAAATGTGACAGATGAGACGGAAAATAATCACGAAAATAAAGAAGACAATTTAGAAACTTCTAAAACAGAAACAACTCAAGAATCCACAACTAGTGAACAAACAGTGGACAACACAAATGAAATTATTGAAAATATAGAAAATCCAGAAATTAAACAAGAATTTAAAGAAATCAAAGAAAAAATGGAACAATTAAATGATAATCCTCAAGTGGTAACAGATGATTTTAATGAAATGTATGCAAAGTTATTTGGAAGATTACCAATACAAGATGAAGAAGAAACAGTAGAGGAGAAAAAAGAAGAAAAAGATATTGACTTATTAAAAGATAATGTATCTGTTTTTGAGGGAATAGAGGAATATCAAAAACCAGCCTATAAGTTTATTGGAATTGTATTTAAGACATATATTATTATAGAAATTGGACAAGAGATGTATATTTTGGACCAACATGCTGCGCATGAAAGAATTATGTATGAAAAAGTAAAAGAAAATTATTACAGTGAATCAAGTAAAGATTCGCAAATGTTACTATTACCAGATGTGATTACATTAACACATAAAGAGATGGATATTGCCAAAGAAAATATGGAAATGTTTAGAAAAGCAGGATTTACCTTAGAAGAATTTGGAGAAAATACAATCAAATTAACAGGCGTTCCAACAGTTTGTATTGACTTAGATACAAAAGAACTATTTTTAGAAACATTAGATGAAATTAATACGGTAGCAAGAACTGCAAAACAAGAAAAAGAAGAAAAATTCATAGCAACAGTTGCATGTAAAGCAGCAGTAAAAGCCAATATGGCATTAGATGAAAAAGAAGTAGAAAGTTTGATGGATAAATTATTATCTTTACCAAATCCATTTACATGTCCACATGGTAGACCAACAGCTATCAAAATGACAAAATATGATATTGAAAGAAAATTTGCAAGAAAGTAATGAGGTGCAAAATGCAAAAAAATAAAGTAATTGTTATATGTGGTCCAACAGCATCTGGAAAAACAGCATTATCAATTGAATTAGCAAAACAAATAGATGGAGAAATTGTATCTTGTGATTCTATGCAGATTTATAAAGAGATGAATATTGGAACAGCAAAGCCAACATCTGAAGAGATGCAAGGAATCAAACATTATCTAATAGGATATGTGTCACCAGACCAAAGATATAGTGTAGCAGATTATAAAGCAGATGCCAAAAAAGCCATAAAAGAAATTATTGAAAAAGGTAAGATGCCAATTGTCGTTGGTGGTACAGGACTATATTTGGATAGTCTTATATATGAAATTGAATATCAAGATATTAAGCTAGATGAAGAATTTAGAAAAAAATTAGAAGAGGAAGTAGATGAAAAAGGATTAAAAGAAGTATATGAAAGAGCAAAACAAATAGATCCAAACGCCATAGAAAAAATTAGTTCCAATGATAAAAAAAGAATATTAAGAATATTGGAAATCTATCATGCAACTGGAAAAACAAAAACAGAGCAAGAAATAGAATCCAGAAAAAAAGAAGTAGAATATGATTATAAAGTGTATGCTTTAAATTGGGATAGACAAACATTATATGGTAGAATTAACAAAAGAGTGGATATGATGATTGAACAAGGATTAATAGAAGAGGTAAAAAATATCTTAGATAAATATGATACTTTTCCAACTGCAATGCAGGGATTAGGATATAAAGAAGTTGTGGAATATTTAGAAGGAAAATTAACCAGAGAAGAAATGATTGAAAAAATAAAAATGGAAACAAGAAGATATGCAAAAAGACAATTAACATGGTTTAGAAAAAATAAACAAACAGTATGGCTTGATGCAGAAGATACCATGCAAAATAATATAAATATTATTTTAAAAGACATATAGGAAAACGCCTTGATGAAAGGAATGATAATAAAGTTGAAACAACAAGAAAAAGAAATTTTGGAAGAAAAACAAAAGAAAGAAAAAAACACGAAGAGAAATATAAAATTTAATAAAAAAATCATTATTTATATTGCTATTTTTCTAGTAGCTATATATGTTGTTTATACAATATATTTATTAATCAAGCAACCAACAGATATTTTTACTTTGGAAGAAGGTACTCTATATTCAGAAGAAACAGATATTGGCTATGTGATAAGAGATGAAGTAGTTATACAAGGTGAGAATTATAAAAATGGAATGGAAAAAATTAAAGCAGAAGGAGAAAAGGTTGCAGTTAATGAAGCAGTATTTAGATATTATACAAAAAATGAAGAATCGTTAAAAGAAAAAATTGCACAATTAGATACAAAAATACAAGAAGCAATGCAGAATCAAACTCAAACAGAAAATGGATTATTGAAAGGTGATATGATATCATTAGAAACGCAAATAGACCAAAAATTGTTAGAAATTAGTAGTATCAATGATACAACAAAATTGGAAGAATATAAAAAAGAAATTAATGAATTGATTACAAAAAAAGCAAATATTGCAGGAGATTTAAGCCCACAAGGTTCTTATTTAAAAGAATTAATTGAAGAAAGAAAGAATTATGAAAATGAGCTAAATTCAGGAGCTGAATATGTAAATTCAAGTAAAAGTGGTGTTGTATCCTATAAAGTAGATGGACTAGAAGATGTATTAAAACCAACAGAAGAATGTTTTTCTACATTAACCAAAGAATACCTGAAAAATCTAGATTTAAAGACAGGAAAGATTGTACCAACAAGTGAAGAAAGTGGAAAAATTATCGATAATACGTATTGTTATATAGCAACGATTAGCCATACAGAAGAAGCTAAAAATGCAGAAGTAGGTGATAAAATAAGAGTAAGATTGCCAAGCGGTTCAGAAGTTTCTGCAGAAATTACATATATTTTACAAGAAGATGATGATAGAGTATTCATACTAAGAATAGAAAAAGGTGTAGAAGAATTAATTAGCTATAGAAAAATTTCGTTTGACTTAATCTGGTGGAGTGAAACAGGATTAAAAGTTCCTAATCAAGCGATTGTAAAAGAAAATGACTTAGCATATGTTGTAAGAAATAGAGCAGGATATTTGAATAAATTACTGGTAAAAGTAAAAAGAGAAGGAGAAAAATATTCTGTTGTAGAACCATATGATACAGAAGAATTAAAGGAATTAGGCTTTTCAAATGAAGAAATTGTTTCTTATAAAAAAATTAGTTTATATGACGAAGTGGTATTAAATCCGGACTTAACAAAATTAGAAGAATAATATTACAAAAATATTACAAAAATATTAAAAAAACATTACATTTTAAAAAACTATTGACAATGACAAAAAAAAAGTAGATACTTAGTACAAATGAATACAAATGAAGTAATTTAGGAGGTTTTTTTATGTCAGGAGCGTTAATGGATAAAGTTTGGGGACTATTTGGAATGGACTCAGCTGAACCAGAAGAATATGAAGATGAAGATATTTATGATTATGATAATGAACAAGAGGAAGAGGAAGATAAAAAAAGATTTGGAAGAAAAAATAATAATAAAGTTGTTAATATGCAACAAAGTCAACCAAATGCAATAAAGATGGTTATATCTCAACCAACAACATTTGAACAATCAGATGAAATATGCAGTTTCTTAAAAGAAAGAAAATCTGTTATTGTTAATTTAGAATATGTAAATAAAGATGTAGCTAGAAGAATTGTAGACTTTATTAGTGGTGGTGTATATGCATTAGATGGATATATTCAAAAAGTATCAAATTCTATTTTCTTAGTAGCACCATCAAATTATGAAATTACAAATGAAATGGCTAGAGAAGAAATCAAAAGTAAATTATCCGTTTCATGGTTAAAAAATAATGGAATCAATTAATTAATATAAAAATATCAAGGGGTCTTTGTGCCTTTTTATAGGAGGAAAAAAGGAGGAAATATGATTACACCATTAGATATTGAAAATAAAAAATTCTCTAAACAGATGATGAATGGCTATAATGTAGAAGAAGTTGATGATTTTTTAGACGATTTAACCGTTGATTATGGGAAAAACTATAAAGAAATAACTGAATTAAGAGCACAAGTGGAAGAATTAAATAAAAGTTTAGAACACTATAAAACGATTGAAACAACTTTACAAAATACATTAGTTATGGCACAAACGACAGCAGAAGATATAAAAAATGTAGCAAAACAACAAGCAGATCAAATTATTAATGATGCGAAAAGTTCAGCAAAACAACAAGCAGATGAATTAGAGAATCAAATCGTATTAAAAACGAAAGAATTAGATGATATAAAAAAACAATTTGATATATATAAAGCAAAAATGGAATCACTTTTAATTTCTCAATTAGAACTATTAAAAGATGTAAATAAAGAAGATTAATATATTTATACAAAAGACTATCTACTATGTTGGATAGTCTTTTTGTATTATAGAGGAAAATGTTACAATGAAGGCAATATATTACAGAACTGTTAAATGTATGTTACATTTCTATGAATAGTATTGACTTTAAAAGAAAAAGGGTTAAAATTAAAATAGTAAAGAAAGGTTAAGTTTAAAAAATAATCAGCATCTTGCGTCGTTAAACATCGTTTTAAATTTAATGGCTGTGCAAAAAGCACACCTCATAAATTTAAAACTTGTTTGCCTAGCAATATACTAATTCTTTTTTAAACTAGAATAATAAGAAAAATGAGAATTATAGCGGGAAAAGCAAAAGGAACAAAATTATATACATTAGAAGGAGAAAATACAAGACCTACTTTAGATAGAGTAAAAGAATCATTATTCAATATTATTCAAAATGAAATACAAGATTCTATTTTTTTGGATTTATTTTCTGGAAGTGGAGCAATAGGGCTAGAGGCAGTTAGCAGAGGTGCTAAAAAGGCTATTTTGTGTGACAAATCAAAAGAAGCATGTATGATAATCAAGAAAAATATAGAAAAAACACATACTTTAGAAAATATTGAATTATATCAAACAGATTTTAAAGAGGTTTTAACAAAAAAAATACATGAAAAGTTAGATATTATTTTTTTAGATCCACCATATAAAACCGATTTTGCAATTGAAGCAGTAAAAATAGTATTAGAAAAAGATTTATTAAAAGAAAATACAATAATTATAATAGAAACAGATGATAATGATAGAATACTAGAAAGTTTGAAAAATATAAATTGTAAAATAGAAGATGTACGAAAATATGGACGAGCATATCTTATATTCTTAAGAAGGATATAATAGTAGAAAGGGGCAAAACCATGGAGATTTTTACATTATTAGAAACATTAGAGGATTTATTAGAAAGAAGTAGAAATTTACCTTTTTCTTCAAAAAGTGTTGTAGACAAAGAAGAAATATTAGATTTAATAAAAGAAATTCGCTTGAAATTACCAGATGAATTAAAACAAGCAAAATGGATAAAAGAAGAAAGACAAAGAATATTGGCAGAAGCACAAAAAGAGGCTGATGGAATTGTAAAAGAAGCTGAAAATAGAATTATTGCAATGATTGATGAACATGAAATTACTAGAAAAGCATATGATCAAAAAACCGAAATTATTGAAACAGCAAATGAAATGTCAAGAGAAATATCAAAGGGAACAAAAGAATATGCAGACAGCTTATTAGGAAGTACAGAAGATGTTATGAAAGAAACATTAGAAAAACTAGAAACTAATATGTCAGAAGCATTAAAACTAATGGAAATTTCATTGCAAGATACCATAAAAACAATACAAAATAGTAGAAAAGAATTAAAATAGTAATCAGAAGTCAGATTCAGAAGTCAAAGAGAGATTAAGACTTTTGTTTTCTGGCTTTATTAATTAAAAGAAAATTCAGACTTTAATATATTTAATTATTTTTTATACTGTAATAAAATATATTGAAGTCTGAGGGATAGTGGAAATGATATGTTCTTTTAATCAGAAAAACCAAATTGCATAACGAGAGGGATGATAGAAATGGCAAAAAAAAGAAGAAGATATAAGAAAAGCAAAAAGACAGCTTCTAAATTAGATTTAGCAGTCGTTAGTATTATTATGCTAAGTATTTTACTAGCTGTTTTAATATATACAAAATCTGGAGTAGTAGGAGTAAAATTAAATGAAATATTAGGAGGTATGTTTGGAATTATGCAATACGTACTTCCTATTGGCGGTTTAGCAATTGGAATAAAACTAGCAACAGATGATAGAGATACTTTAGTTTCAAAATTAATTCAATATGTAATTTTTATTGTGAGTTTATCTGTATTATTTAGCGTAGTCCAAATTTCTAGTGGCGAATTAGAATCAAGTAAGGAATTATCAGAAGTTGTAAAAGATGCCTATTACTTAGGAGAACAAAGTAAAGGTGGAGGAGCAATAGGAGCTGTTGCAGCTGTTCCACTTGCTAAATTATTAGGAGATATAGGTGCTGTCATACTTTGCATTGGTGTTGCAGTTGTATTTTTAGTATTTACTTTTGGCATCAACTTGTCTGATTTCATTAATATGTTTGTAGAAAAAATTGAAGACAAGAGAGAAGAAAGACTAGAAGAAAAAGAAGAAAGACATAAAGAAGAAATCAAGGAAACAGCACAAGAAAGAAGAAAAAGAGAACGTGAAGAAAGAATGGCAGAAAGAGCCAGAATAAAGGCAGAAAAAATTGCAAAAGCACAAAATGATAAAGAGCCAATGGATAACCAAATAAAGATTAATTTTGGTGGCAGAATACTAGAGGAACCAGAAAATACAAGAGGATTAAAAAAATATGATCATTCAAATGATGACTTAGAACCATTAACAAGAGATACCAAAAAAGAAATGCAACCAGATGTTATAGAAAATAATTTATTTAAGCAAGAAGAAGAAAAGAAAGAAGATAAGAAAAAGGAAGTTCTTCAATTAGAGCATGCTATGGTAGTGGAAGATGAACATTATGAATATCCACCAGTCGAATTATTAAGTAAAGGAAAAGCAAAGACATTAAAAGGAGGCGCAAAGGCATTAACAGATACAGCAACAAAATTACAAAAAACATTATATAGTTTTGGAGTATCTGCAAAAGTAGAAAATGTATCTGTTGGTCCTGCTATTACCAGATATGAATTAAAACCAGCAGAAGGTGTTCGTGTTAGTAAAATTGCCAATTTAGCAGATGATATTGCTTTGAATTTGGCAGCAGAAACGATAAGAATTGAAGCGCCAATACCAGGGAAACAAGCAGTTGGTATAGAAGTACCAAATAAAGAAAAGGAAACCGTACATTTAAGAGAAGTACTAGAAAGTAAAGAATTCCAAGAAAATAAATCAAAATTAACAGTTGCATTAGGAAAAGATGTTGCAGGAAATACACAATTAGCCGATATTGCAAAAATGCCTCATGTTTTAATTGCAGGTTCAACAGGTTCTGGTAAAAGTGTATGTATTAATACCATTATTACGAGTATCATATATAATGCCAAACCAAGTGAAGTAAAATTGGTAATGGTAGATCCAAAGGTTGTTGAATTATCTGTATATAATGGAATACCACATCTACTAATACCAGTTGTAACAGACCCTAAAAAAGCAGCAGGTGCATTGGCTTGGGCAGTTCAAGAAATGGATGATAGATATAACAAATTTGCTAGCAAAGGTGTAAGAGACTTAAAAGGATATAATAAAGCCATTGAAAAAGAAGGAGGAGTCGGAAAACTTCCTCAAATCGTCATTATTGTAGATGAGTTAGCGGATTTAATGATGGTAGCAGCGAAAGACGTAGAAGAAGCAATCTGTAGATTAGCACAAAAAGCAAGAGCAGCAGGAATGCATTTAGTCATTGCAACACAAAGACCATCTGTAGACGTTATTACAGGATTAATCAAAGCAAATATTCCTTCAAGAATTGCATTTGCTGTATCTTCACAAGTAGATTCAAGAACGATATTAGACACAGTGGGAGCAGAAAAATTGTTAGGAAAAGGAGATATGCTGTTCTTCCCATCAGGTGCGCCAAAACCTTCAAGAGTACAAGGTGCCTTTGTATCAGATGAAGAAGTAGAAAAAATTGTAGACTTTGTAAAATCAAATGGAACAGCAACTTATAGTGAAGATATTTTGGAAAGTATAGAAAATAACAATAAATCAGATAAAGAATTAGCGCAAGAACAAGCAGCAGATGATGATGCAGACCCATTCTTAATGGATGCTATTCAAACAGTTGTAGAAACAGGACAAGCATCAACGTCATTTATTCAAAGAAGATTTAAAGTCGGATATGCAAGAGCTGGAAGAATCATTGACCAAATGGAAGAAAGAGGTGTTATTTCTGGTTACCAAGGAAGTAAACCTAGAGAAGTATTGATGACATTGGATAAATTAAATGAATTAAAGATGGGAACAAAAGATAATAATGCAGTTACACAATAAACAAAAGAAAGGAGAAGATTATGCAAAAGAAAAAGAAAAAAGAAAAGTTCCTAAATAAAATAGTAAAGAAAGATTATAACAATGAACTTGAAATGATATTAGAAAAAAAATCTTTTGACGAAAGTGCAAAAAATCTTCTCCTTAGTATATTGTATAAAATAGAAGCATCTTACAAAGATTATGAAAAAACAAAAAGAAATGTCATGAGTAAAGAAGAATATATCGAACGATTTATTCAAATGGTACAAGAAAATTGTGATAATATGACTATATGCAAAATGAATTCTAAAGAAGTTAATATTTTAGGAGATAAAACTTTTTTAGTAGATAAAGAAAATAAGAGAATTATTTGTTATCCAATAGAGAGAAAATTATTATATTGTATTGCAAAAATCAGTAAAAAAGATGCTATTATAAAAAAAGATTATCCTATTATTTGGGAAACATTATCAAATCTAATTAATATAGGAAACAATATTGAAACAGTAGAACCATTAAGAGATTTTAATGGGTATTCATGGACAACCACTTGCAGTGAAATAGAAAGTGTTAGCTATAATCTAATCTATCAAAATCTAAGAATTTTATTAGGACAAGAATTTTTAGAAAAGTGGATAAAAAATAAAGAATTTATTATTGATTATATGGAACTTTTAAAAAATAGATTAGAGGAAACATATGGAACAAAAAATCAAAAAGATATATTAAAAGTAATAGAAAAATTATCAGTTCTCTTAGAATTGAAATATAATCCGAAGAAAAAAGAAGAATTTACAAAAGAAAAGAAGGAAGTTGAAAAAACACTAAAGAAAATTGACAATAAAGAAAAGTATATTGACATGATTACAAAACAGAAGAGAAAATTAACAAAAGAAATTAAAATCATTGATGAAACACTTAATGATAAGACTTTATTACAAGAAGAGTATATTAAAAGAAACGAAAAACTACCACTAAAGAAAAAAATATTTAGTGTAAGAGTTTTATCAAAACTAATGAAAAAGGAAAGAAATGAAAAACTAGAAGAATTAGAAAAGCTAAATGGATTATTAAATCCAAAGAAATATGTTTTATATAAAAAAGAGATGCAAGAAAAATATGAATATTTAAAATTAGTAGAAATTGATAATATTGAAAAAGAAATAGAGAAGACACTTGTAAAATTACAAAAAGTTTTTCTAAAAGCTTATCAATTGAAAATAAAAGAAATCTATGAAAAATCAGAAATGATGAATTGTATATATGAATTTAGATATTATACAGTATTACCATTTAATGAAGAAAACAATATAGGTGAAGAAAAAGGAATTCAAAAAGAACTACAAGAAACCAGAAGATTATTATTAGATAAAGCACAAGAATTAAAGGTAATAACAATAACTTCAAAAAATAAAGAAATAGATGATGAAATATTAAAGAACATATTTACAATTAGAATGCTTACATTAGAAGACATATATATAAAGTTAATAAAAGAAAAAGACAAAGTATATCTTCAATTATTTGACGATGATATCTTTGAAGAAAAAGTAGAATTAAAAGATTTTGGAAACATCAATAAAAAAGACTTAGAAATAAAAGTTAATAAAAAAATAAAAGTGTTTAATTAAGTTAGCAAGAGCATAATTTTGCTCGAATGGAGGTTTTTATGAAAATTACATTTTTAGGAGCAACCAGAACAGTAACAGGTTCCAACTTTTTAGTAGAAGGTGCCGGAAAGAAATTTTTAGTAGATTGTGGGATGTGGCAAGGAAAAGCAGAACAAGAAATGGAAAATAGTCAAGAATTTGAATTTAACCCTTCAGAAATTGACTTTATGCTTTTAACACACGCACATATAGACCATTCAGGAAGAATTCCAAAATTATATAATGAAGGTTTTAGAAATAAAGTATATGCACATAAGGCAACTTGTGACTTATGTACATTAATGTTACCAGATAGTGGACATATACAAGAAACAGAAGTAGAGTGGAAGAATAAAAAAAGAAAAAGAAAAGGCGAAGAACCAATAGAACCAATTTATACTGCAGAAGATGCAGTAAGATGTTTGGAAATATTTGAACCTGTTCAATATGACCAAATCATTGAAATAACGCCAGAGATTCATGTAAGATTTAATGATGCAGGACATATGTTAGGTTCTAGTATTATAGAAGTATGGGTAAAAGAAGGAGAAAAAGTAACCAAAACAGTTTTTACAGGAGATATTGGAAATAATGATATTCCATTATTAAGTCCGCCAACCATGATAGAAGATACAGACTTTCTTGTTATGGAATCTACTTATGGAAGTAGACTTCATATGAGAAATGATGAAAAAGCAGAAATTTTCTTAGATGTTGTATCAGAAACTTTAGATAATGGAGGTACTGTTGTTATTCCTTCTTTTGCGGTTGGTAGAACACAGGAAATTTTATATGAAATAAATAAATTAAAAGACGAATATGGTGATGATGAAGAATTTAGAAGAAAATATAAAACCATTATGAAAGCGCCTGTATATGTAGATAGTCCTTTAGCAATATCTGCAACAGAGGTGTTTAGAGAAAATACAGAATTATTTGATGAAGAAACAAAAGAAGAAATTATGAGAGGAGATAATCCACTAGAATTTCCAGGATTAAAATTTACAAGAACGGCAGAGGAATCAAAAGCATTAAATGAAGACCAGACGCCAAGCATTATTATATCAGCAAGTGGTATGTGTGAAGTAGGAAGAATCAAGCATCATTTAAAACATAATTTATGGAATCCAAAAAGTACAATTCTTTTTGTTGGATATCAAGCACCAGGAACATTGGGATATAGTATTGTTAACGGAGCAAAAACAGTTAAAATATTTGGAGAAGAAATTGCAGTAAATGCAAGAATAGAATATATAGAAGGATATTCTGGTCATGCTGATCAAGAATTATTAATGAATTGTATCTATTCGTATATAAAGAAACCAAAACATATCTTTTTAGTTCATGGAGAACCAGAATCACAAGATGTATTAGCAGATAAGATAGAAGAAGAAACAAAAATCGGTGTCACCATTCCTGAATTTGGAGAAACATATGAATTAAGTGATGAAATTGTTATGACACATAAGATAGAAAGAAGAGTCAATAAAACAATTAAATCAGAAGTTCTACAAAGATTAGGAAAATTAAAAGAAGAATTGAAGGATATGGAAGTGTATGTCAACCAAGATTTGCAAGATGATAATTTAAGAGATGAAGATATCTTTAGAATTAATGAAAAAATTAAAGATTTAGAGAAACAAATATTAAATGTTATAGAAGGATAATCATAAAGAAAAAGTAAAAAGGAGAAAATAAAAATGGAAAATAAGTATTTTAATGAAGCAATTATAGGAAATAAAAAGATGCTCGCAACATATACTTCAAAAGGAGAATTACAAAGACTTTATTTTCCTTCAAGAGAAAATAGACAATATATTAGTTTTTTTCATACAGGAGTGAAAGTAAATAATTCTGATTTAATATACTTGCATGATGATATTAATAATGTATATAAACAATATTATGATACAGATACAAATGTTTTAAATACGGAAGTTACTAATACATATTTTAATTTAACAATCCTTCAAACAGATTGTGCATTAATAAAAGAAGATAATGTATTATTAAAAAAATATACATTTATAAATGAAAGTAAAATAGATTTAGATATTGAATTCTTTATACATGCAGAATTATTATCAGATGAAAATAACCATGTTAGTTGTAAAGTAATTGACAATGGAATGTTTCAATATGCACATGATTTTGTTCTTTCTACATTTGCTAAAGATTACAAAGTAAACAAACATCAAATTAACGGAAGCAAAGAAACAATCAAAAGAGCAGAAATATATGATAAAGACTATATTGGCATGTCTAAAGATTCCAGCATTAGCTATGAAATAGGTGTTATCCATCCTAATGAGAAAAAAACCATTGAAATTTGTATGATGGTTGATGAAAATAAGAATATATCTGCTATAGAAGATGAAATAGATAGAATTACTAGAAAAGACTTAAATAAGGAATGTGTTGCTACAAGAAGTTATTGGAGAAAATATTTAAAAGCGCATAATGGATTAAATTTAAAAGAACCACAAAATAGTTATGAAGAAAAGATTTTTGAAATTTATAAACGTACGATTTTATTATTCCCATTATTAACGAATCAAGAAACAGGTGGAATTATTGCATCACCAGAAGTTGATGAATATTTTAACCATTGTGGAAGATATGCTTATTGTTGGCCAAGAGATGCTGTGTTTATTACAAGAGCAATGGATATTTTAAATATGCACAAAGAAACAGAAAAGTTTTATAAGAATTTTTGTAAAATGACACAAAGTAAAAATGGTATGTGGGAACAAAGATTTTATACAGATGGAAAATTAGCACCTTGTTGGGGATATCAAATAGATGAAACAGCAAGTGTTGTATATGGAGTATATGAACATTATCTATATACAAAATCTGAAAAATTCTTAAAAGACAATTTGAAAATGTGTGAAAAAGCAATAGAGTTTTTGAAGAAATATGTAAAACAATGGCTTGAAATAAAAGATTTAAATGGAGATATTGTAAAAGAAGAAATCGAAAACAGTTTTTATTCTAATAAAGATAAGATACATGTTAGTTATGATATTTGGGAAATGCATGAAGGAATTCATTTATATTCTTTATCAAGTATCTATGCTGCCTTTGATTGTATTATGAAAATGTATAGAGTATTAGATAAAAATATTTCTGATTTTGACAATAATCGTTTAAAAGAAGAAAAAATATTAAAATCAGAAAAAGAATTACAATTTCTACAAACAGAAATTAAAAACTTTATCAATGAAAAGATGTATGATAAGGAAACAAATTCTTATTTAAGAAATACAGAAGATAAGAAAATGGATATTAGTATGTTAGGTGCAGTAGAACCATTCCATGTATTTGAAGCAAAAGAAAGAAAGATTGTAAATACAATTGAAAAAATGAACTTAAGTATACGAACTTATACAGGAGGATACCAAAGATTTGAACAAGATCATTATATGAATGGAAATCCATGGCCAATATCAAATTTGTGGATGACATTGTATTATTTAGATGCGGGAGAAAAACAAAAGGCTAAAGAAACATTTGATTTTGTTGTAAAAACAGTTGGTAAACATTATTTTATAGGAGAACAGATTGATAATAATACATTAAAACCAAATTGGGTAATTGGTTTAGGTTGGAGCCATGCAATGTTTATTATTGTATTAGAGAGATTATATGGGAATAAATAACTAAATAGAAGTGCCAAGTAGCATTATTGCTGTTGGCATTTTTTTCTACTATTATATAAGGAAGATTGTTTAAGAGTTTATTACCATTCAGTATTTAACTCCTAGAAGATACATATATTATATTTTTTGCTATCCCAACACTTTACATACAGTAACTAAATCAGTTCCCACGGGACTGTTGCTGATTTAATAACTGTATGTAGCGTGTCGGTCCCCACGAAACTCGCTTAAAATATAATATATGTATCTTCTAGGAGTTAAATACTGAATCGCAACAAGAATTAAAAAAACTAAAAAATTTAAAAATATTAAAAAAATGTATTGACATGAAAGCAGAAAGATGTTAATATAATTTTACTACAAATCAGGTTGTAGATTTTATGTCAAAACTTTCCACAAAAAAACATAAAAAAAATCGAAAAAAAGTATTGACATAAAAAAATAAAAATGCTATTATAAATAAGTACCTTGCAACAGACGAAATAATAAAAATAAACAAGAGAATTAGTAATAATAAAACATTTAAATATAACTCTCAAAAAACAATTACTAGTTTTTTATTTTGCCCAAATTAAAAAAATAAAAAAATGTCAAAAAAAGTCTTGACAAACAAAACAAGGTATAGTATAATGCAACTCGTTCCGCAAGAGGAACGAAGAAAAGTACATTGAAAAGTAAACAATAAAATCCTTTAGAGAATAAACCGAAGCGGAAAATATTTCGAAAGAAATAGA
>CALXKE010000026.1 GCA_944388805.1 uncultured Clostridia bacterium
GATTGTTGTACCTTCTATTTCTTTTTCATAGAATTGTAAATCTCCATTATTTACTTCTGTTTCATTTGCTGTATATACGATTTTTTCTCCGTCTTCATTGTATTTTTCTACATCTGTAAAAGTATATTGCCATTCATTTGTATTAGCTACATCTCCGTCTAACACAGCATTTTGCTCTGTTATGACTTGCTCTTTTACAACTTCATTTCCATTCTTTAATTGTAGTTTAATACTATCTGGTCTCTTTTCTGCTTCGTCGTTATTGTCATTCCATACTTTTGTTACTGTTACTTCTGTTGTATCATCTGGTTTTTCAAATGTGTTTGTTATGGTTACTTCTTTACTGTACTCGTTTACATTTGTTACTTCTCCTACAACAGTTGTGTAGAAGTGTAAGTCTCCTGGATTCTTTTCTTGTTCTTCTACTGTATATTCTATTTCTTGTCCTTGGCTATTGTATTTTGGTAAGTCCGCAAATGTATGACTGTTTTGAGTTTCTGTATTTAATTCATATGTTTCGATTACTTCTTCTGGATTTTGATTATCTGCATTTTCTGCTTTCACATTGATGACAATTGTTTCTGGTCTTCTTTGTGCTTGGGTTGCATTATCTGACCATTCTTTGTTTACTGTTAATTCTATTCTTTCATCTGGTACTTCAAATGTATTAACAATTGTTGCTTCCTTCTTATTTTCTTCATTCTCTACATTTGTTACTTGACCTATATTGCTTGTATAGAATTTTAAGCCATCTATACTTACTTCTTCTTCTGAAACTGTATACTCAATTTCTTGTCCATTTTCATCATATTTTGGTAAGCCTGTAAATGTATATGTCCAATGATTTGTGTCTCCATCAATAACATTATCTGCATTTACTACTTGTTCTTCTATGATATTTTCTCCGTTTTTTATTTGTAAACTAATACTTTCTGGACGTTTTCCATTTGCATTATTATTATCATTCCATACTTTATTTACTGTTACACTGATTGTATCTTCTGGTTTTACAAAAATATTTCTGATAGTTGCTTGGTTGTCTTCTACTGTTACGACTCCATCTTCTGCTTCATAGAATTTTAATTCTCCTTCTGTTTTCTCTCTTTCTTCTACTGTGTATTGAATCTCTTCTCCATTGTCATCATACTTTTGTAATCCATCTATTGTTGTTGACCATTGATTTGTTCTTCCTTCTACCATGTCATCTTTGGTTATTTCTTTTGTTGTTACTTCTTCATCTCCATTTTTTACAACGAATATGATACTTTCTGGTCTTCTTTGTGCTTGTGTTTCATTATCTTGCCAGATTTTGTTTACTAATATTTGTGTTGTGTCTTCTGGTCTTGTGAAGATATTTGCTATTGTTACTGTTTTTCTATTTTCTCCACTTTGTATCATTTCTCCTATTTGTGTTGTATAGAAGTGTAAATCATTTGTTGTCTTTTCTACTTCTTCTACTGTATATACGACTTCATCTCCTTGGTCATTGTATTTTGATAATCCTGTAAAAGTTACTCTCCAAAGATTTTCATTATTCTCTACTTGATTGCTTCTTGCACTGATTTCTGTTGTTTGCTCTTCTCCATTATCTCCTCTTACTCGTATGATGACACTATCTGGTCTCCTTTGTGCTTGGGTCTCGTTATCTACCCACATTTTGTTTACTGTTATTTCTATCTTTTCATCTGGTACGGTAAATACATTTGTTATGGTTCTGCTTTCTTGATCTATTCTTACTGCTTCGTCTGAATAGAATTTATTGTTTAATTCTCTTTCCCCTATTTCATATTCTGCTATTTGTCCTTGTTCATTGTATTTTGGTACCTCAAATGTATAGCTCCATCCTTCATTTGTTGTCTTATTTCCAGACACCATTTGTTCTGCTACTACTTTTCCTGTTCCTTTTTCTTTGATTTGTAGTACAATGTTTTCTGGTCTATATCCTTTAACATTGTTATTATCTTCCCATATTTTGTTTACTGGAATTTGTATACTTTCTGTTGGAATTGCAAATGTATTTGTTATTGTTTTGCTTCCTTGGTCTATTCCTGTTTTTGTATAGAATTCACTTGCTATTGGTCTTTCGTCTACTGTATATGTGATTTCATTTCCATTTACATCATATTTTGCTAAGTTTCCTATTGTTCCAGACCATATGCTCTCATCTTCAGCTTTTTTATTGCTGTCATTTAAAGTTATTTCATATTCTTGGTTATTTCCTGTTAAGTATAATGTTACACTTTCTGGTCTTCTTCCTAATTCATTATTATTGTCTTCCCATTTTTTTCTTACTTCTATTGCTATCTTATCATCTGGTACTTCAAATCTATTGGTTACTGTCTTTGTTTGTTGATTAATTGTTGTATTTTCTTCTGTATAGAATATATTATTTAACTTTTCTTCACTTAATTCGTAGTTTATGATATTTGCATTTTCATCATATTTTGGTAAATCTGTTATGGTTCCTTTCCATGTTGTACTTCTGTCTATTGTATTGGTTGCTGTTCCTTCTGTACTATCTCCTACATTATCTTCTGAATTTCCATCTATTGCATTTGCTTTTGTTAAAGTGATTTCTTGTCCTTCTACTACTTCTTCTCCTTCAGCATTTTTTCCTGTTAATACTAAAGTTGTACTTTCTGGTCTCTTTCCAGCTCTATTGCTATTGTCATTCCATACTTTGGTTACTTCTACATCGATTGTTTCATTTGGTACTTCAAATGTATTTGTTATTGTAAATTCAGTTGTTGTATCTTCTTCATTTGTATTTTCTGTTGTACTGTTTTGTCCATCTGTGTTTTCCACTTTTTCTATTTTACTTGTGTAAAAGTCTGGTACTATTTCTTCTACTACATAGTTTATTTCATTATTATACTCGTCATATTTTGAAATGTTAGCGAATGTATATGTCCATTCATTATTGTTCTCTCCTGGGTTGTCTGTTCCATTAATAGTTGCTCTTGTTACTTCTACATATGTGTTTTGTACTTCTCTTTTTAATATTAATGTTACATTCTCTGGTCTTTTTCCTGCTTTGTTTTCATTATCATTCCATACTTTTGTTACTGGTATTTCTATTTTTTCTGTATTTTGTGTAAATGTGTTTGTTATAACCATTCCCTTTATCGTTTTGATATATGATTCTAAACTTCCTTGGTCCTCTACTTCATCAACTGTATATTCTATTTTTTGTCCATTTTCATTATATACTGCTACATCTTCTATGGTTGTTTGCCACACATCTGCTGTATCACTAATTCCTTGAATTGGTGATTGTGGTTGTATTTGTAGTTCTGTTTTTTCTTCGTCACTTAGTTGATTTGCTTCTGTTAATACTACTTCTTCTATGTTAGTATTTCCATTATTTAGGGTAACTTTAATAGAGGTTGGTCTTTTTCCTGCTTGATTGCCGTTATCTTCCCATACCTTTGTTACTTCTATATCCTGTTTATTATATGCGTAATAATATGTGACAACTGTTTCTTCTTCATCTAATGTTCCACTTGTGTTTCCGCTGTTTCTTAGAACTATATAGTCTGCTATTTCTGCTGATTCTGTATTATAGCTATCTTCTAATTTATATTTTACTTGTTCACCGTCTTTTTCATGAGTTGTCATTTCATCTTGCTCTTTTAAAACTCTATTATCTTCATCTGTTTCTGGTGTTGCATCTTCTTCTAAGTATTTTACAATTATTTTTGCATCTTTTACCACTAGTCCTGCATTAACATTTTTCTCTATTATGTTTGGACTTTCCGCGTTATTTAAGTTTGTAATTGTATAGCTTTGTTTTTCTCCTTTTTCTGTCAATTCAAATTTACTGTTGATTTCTCTGTTTGTTCCTACATTTGCTTCTGTTAATGTATATTTATCTTCTGTTTGGATTTCTACTATATATTCTCCCATTGGTAAATTTGAGAATATATATTCTCCATTGCTATCGGTTAATTGATTTGGTATTTCGTTTCCATTTGTATCTATCGCTTTACTTCCATCTGCTTTTTTTAATTCTACTTCTATTCTATTTGCATAACTTTCTTCTGTGTCTTTTATACCATTTTCATTTGTATCATACCATACCATTCCACTGATTTGTCTACTTACGATTTCTGATTTTGCACTTGTCGTTGTTATGGTTTCTGTATCTTTATTTGTTTGGGCCGTGGCTTGGTTATAATATACATCTCCTGATCTATTATTTGTTGCTTTTAATGTAATTTCTATTTCTATTTTTGTATTATTTCCTATTTCTCCTTTTAATGCTAAAACTGTTACTGCTTCATTTATTTCACTTCCAATTTCTTTTTCTTGCCATATTTGACTCACACCTATACTTTCATCTTTTGGTGTTAATTTTCTTGCATCTATATTTGTTGTTGCATATAAAGTTAAATTGTCTGTTGATATTTCTCCTCCGTCTACTCCTGTTTGCGTTACTTTTACATTTTCTAGTGTATAGGTTCCATTATATGCGGTTCCTCTACCATCTCCATTGTATGGTAAGATATCTAATATCTGAAAATCTGGTACTGATATATCTGTATTATTTTGATATGTTATTTTATATTTTATGTCTCCATTTGCTTCTGCAATTTCTGTTTCCGTCTCTTTATATAACCTATGACTTGATAAATTGGTTATTTGGATTGTTATTGAATCTGTTCTTGTACTTGGTACATATGTTCCGATTTTATCTGCACTTACAATAACACTACTTTCATATTGTGTTGAATTTGCCGTATTCTCATCTATTTTAGCTCTAAAATTGATTTCTCGTATTTCTTCTCCTACTGTACAGTTATATATCTCCCATACTAATGTGGTACTTCCATCATCATTTTCTATGATTTCTGGCTCTTCATAATCACTACTTCCTGGTACATAGGTTAAACCTTTTGGAAGGGTATCTTTTACAGTAATTGTAACATTACTTTCTTTTATTGCTCCTTCTACTACTTTTGATGTTAATTGTGGTTTTATAGTATATCCTACTGTATTTTCTCCTCTTCCTAAATCATAATTTATTTTTGTACTTCCACTACTTGTTTTATCACTTACTGTATAATTAACTGTTAAATTTCCTCCAACTATTAGAAGTGATTGACCAGCTGCATCTCCTCCCAAATGTGTTCCTGATTTTATTTGTCCATTTTCATCATATTCTGATTTTACGTAATTTCTATGTATTTCTACATCTGCTTCTGGAAATTCTGCATTCGGATTTAGTCTTGTTTGAGTTGTTCTGTCTAATTGGTTATCCTTTTTATATAATCTCATAACAGATACAAATTGGTATACATTTCCAACTTCCGCTTGTTCTGTTACTTGTAAAGCCACCTCAAGACGTTGACTTGATAAATAACTCATATATCCATCTATTGATTCAAATAACACCCCCACACATATGGCATCTTCACCTAAATCTGCTTTTAATTCATCTAGTGAAGAATAAAATTTTAAATCTTCTTCTTCTGCAGCTTGCATCTCATTATCATCTGCCCAGTTTGTTCCATCTGGTTTTGCAACATATATCATATTAAATTTCATTTTTGCATTACTAACAATTGAAGATTTAGAGTCATCGCTCCATATTTCTCCATCTATCTCTGATATATTAAATGCTTCTCCATCAAATTTCATTAATACGTTAGCATCATATATATCATCTTTTAAATCATTATTACCACCTAAATTTAAACTTGTATTATATATAAATTTTTGTCCCTTTTCTGCTTTTGCATCTCCTTTGTGATAACCTGTAGGTAACATGTCAGCACCGTTCCATTTATTAGTTAACATGTGGGAGTTTCCAAAATAGCCTGTTACATATAAGTTATGACTTTCTTTTGATAAGTCATCTGTTGTGACTTTTTGTTCTAGCTCCTTTGTTTCATTTTCTTCATTTACTTCTTTTAAATTACTATCTTCTACTGTTAAATAATAGTTATACCCTTCCTCTGTACTTTCTTCTGTATATGGCACAAATATCATAAAATATATACTTGAAAAACATCCTATATTTTCATCATAATTCGGCTTTCCTGACCCTCCACTCGCATACTTAGGAAATTTTCCATTAAACTGATAATCACTAATAGTAACTTGTATTTTTTCTTCATTTTGTTTCATTACAACCTTTCCAGAATCATAGCATGATCTTTCACCTCCCCCTGTGCCATTTGGTGCCCCTGTCCAGTAAGAAGGACCTCCTTGAAAATCTGTTGGTCTATTGGGTATATTTCCTTCTGGATTTTTACTGTAATTTATATCATAGTTATATAATATTGGTGTACTTGTTTGGGTTATATCTTGTACATCTTTTGAATTACTTTTACTTACTTTCTCAAGTTTTAAATTCACATCTAAAGTCATTATATTTTCTGGATATTCTAGTCCTCTTAGTCCTTTGTCTATTCCTTCATCATTATATAACTGATAAACTAATGCATATCCATATATCCTTCCTCTTACCGTTTCTTCATCTATTTTTATATCTAATTCTCTATATAATGCTCCATTTCTTTGTAATTCTACATTATATTTCTCTGTCGCACTAACTGTAACTGTTTCTATTTCTACTGTTTTCTTTTCTTCTTCTGTATTTCCATCTAACCAGATTTTAATCTCTGGATCTATACTTGTTCCATTTTTTGCACCATAGACTTGTAAGATTAATTCTAGATTTTGTTTTCCTGGTATTGTTGTTGTTCCTTCACCCATAGTATAACTTCCTGTTAATGTTCTTCCATCCTCACTTACTTTTCCACTTCCTTCTAACCATTGCATTGAGTCTACATCCCATTCCATTAGATTGGCACATTCTTCTGGAAGTGTTGCTTCTATATTGATTTTTCCTCCTGTAGTACTTTCTACTCCTTCTCCTTCTTTTAGGTCCATCGTTGCTTCTATTGTCCATGTTACTTGGTCAAATGAACGCACTATATCATTTGTTTCTGAAGAGTCATTTCCTGGCTCATCATTTTCATCAAATGGGCCTGTTCCTGTTTTTCTACTAACAACACTTGCTGATGTGATAATTGCGGGATTATCGCTTAATAAAGCTGAACCATCAGCATAGGATTCAACTTTCTCATTTTCTTCTGCATTTTGTATTTCTCCGCTAAATACTTGTATTACATTTTTCCTGATTTGTTGGTTAGTTGCTATCAATGTTGCAAGCACCACGAATACAAGCACTAACATGATTGCTAGTAACTTTTTATTTTTTATAACACTTTGTATGTATTTTCCTCTTTTATTTTCTTTTGGGTTCTGACGTCTTATTGTTGTTTCATTTTTTCTTACTGTTTCTTCTCTTTTTCTCATTCGCATTCTCTCCCTATTTATATAATATCCTACTTTATTATTATAAAATATATATTTTTAATGTAAATAGGGGGTTATTTCCAGTTATTTTTCTAAGCTTTTTTGTATTACGGGTGCATCTTTTTTATATGCTGATAGCTATTATTACATTTTTATTAAATTTTTGTCACATTTTGTCGTTTTTTGTTATCTTTCTTTTTTTGTTACTCTCTTTTGCTTATTTCCCTAACTTTTTTTGTTTTTTATAAAAATAAAAAAACTGGAATAGAAATTTTTTTTATCATCCATGCTGATTTAACATGAATTTACTTACATTTTCTTTCTATTTCAGCTTTTACAATTAAACTTTTTCTACCTTTTTTATTTTTCTCTTGTAGATTTCATATATTAAGATACTGATTAGTGTCATTCCAGAAATGATTTTTGATATTACCATTAAATTTGTTCCTACATATTCCACTATCACCTCTGAACTTGATGTTTCTGGTAAAGAAATTGCCAAAAAACCATTTTCACTTTCAAAACTTTCTACTTCTTCACCATTTATTGTTATTTTATATCCCGGATAATATATATATGGGAATTCCAAAATGGTTCCATTCTCTAACACATCTATCTTACAAGTTAAACTTTGACCATTTTTAGTTACTTCTTCAATCCTTCCGTATACCTTTTATGACATAAACCGTATCTTCCCTTGTTCTTATATATTCTCTATTATCATTACTTTTTACAGGCAAATATTCTCCCTTTCCCATTCCAACAATGGTATCTCTTTTATTTTCTGTAACTTGTCCTATAGTGCATTGATCAATATCTTGAATTTCTGTATCTTTTGGTAATAATGGCATAAGTAATCCCACATATAAAATACAAATAGTAGAAATCGCAATGATATCTTTATAACTAAAGTTCTTTATCAACATATTCATGTTAACTGCACAAATAATGGCCAAGAAGAAATTTGAAAATAATAGCATTCTCCATTTAAATTGTATAATTTGAAAAATATCTTCAAATATTCCCCATGGGAATTGCTTGATAGTTATTACAGTAGATATTATTCCTATCACCAAAAATAGAATGTATTCTTTTCTGTATGTTTTATCAATTCCTTTTTTTATTGCCAATATAGATAAACAAAGCATGATTAAAATTGGTATTCCAACTTCAAATACATGTGCTTCTTCTCCTTTTGTATCTGTATATAACAATGTTTTTATGTCTAATCCACTTTTGTATAGAGATTCGGTAGTTGCCATGCCATCTTCTTGATAAACCACATAATCTGCAAAAAAATATGTTTCCACCATAGGCATCCAGAAAAATGCACTAATTCCAAGAACACATAATACAGAAATCCCTAGTTGTTTTAATATTTCTTTATCTTTTAATTTTTTTATATTTAGACATACATAAATACCAGCCATAATCACAGTTAACAATGTCATCAAAATATGCGTTAAAATTAACCCGAATGGCTCCTATACATAATATACAGCGACCTTTTTCTTTTTCAAATATTTTATATAATCCTAAAAATACGAATGGAATAAAGATATAACTTAAAAATTCTCCTAAGGCATTTCTAATATACATATCATTTAGATGATATGGCATTAACATGTATAAAATTGCTGCAAGAGTTCCTATTTCCTTATTTTTTGTTAATCGACTTACAAACCAATACATGGTCATTCCGAGAAAGGAAAAGCCCTATAAATAAAGTGAACTTATATCCACTAATAAAGGTTGTCATTATGCATTTACCTATTAAAATCAATATCGTTGAAAAATTCCCATAAAACAAATCCCAACTATATCCAAATCCATTTGCTAGGCTAAATAAAACTTCTGTGTGTTCACCATTTGTTATAGATAGATAAGTTGCATAAGCCCTAGCTATATGCTGAATCCCATCATCGTAATATACATCTAAATCTTTTCTAAAAAGAGGAATGGATGCCATTACGGATACTACTAAAATGATGAAAATATATTTGTATTTTTTTAATTTTTCTTTCATTTTCCTTTGTTCCTTTCCCTAGTTAAACATTTGCTTTTTATGGATTTTGAAGACATTATAAAATTAAACATAAAATTCTAAAATAATTGCAGAATTTTATGTTTTAAATTTTCTTAATTTATTTTTTATATTGTCATAACATTTTTCAAATATAATATTGCATTTTTTTTAATATTTAGCCAAATTTTTTTATATTATTTTTTCATATTCTAAATTATTATATATTTTTTAATAATTATTTCTATAGGTCTCTTCTATCGCAAATAGTCCTTGTCCTAAATTTACAGGAAAATATTTTGGTCCAATCACACAACTATAAGT
Source organism: uncultured Clostridia bacterium (assembly GCA_944388805.1). Taxonomy (GTDB): domain Bacteria; phylum Bacillota; class Clostridia; order TANB77; family CAG-508; genus CAG-269. The sequence continues at coordinate 9,674 of CALXKE010000026.1, forward strand.
TTGGTCATCCTTATCTTTAAAATTAATAATATAACTTTCATGATATGGACTCCACTCTATTTTATCATAATTTAATCTCATTTCAGGGAAATTAAATTTCATATATGCAGTGCTATAAATTTTTGCTATTTGTTTTGGAATAATTCCAACATACCATAACACTATTAGTAATATGATAATTACTATTATAGATATGATAATAATTTTTTTCTTTTCCATACACATCCCCTACCTCTTTTATTTATTGATAAGATTATACCATATGACAGCCTATGTCACAAGCTAAAATCTTATATTTGATATTTTTTATTTAAGTTTAGTAATTAATTTTAAAAGATTCATGGATTTTTTTATAAAAATATATTATAATATATAAAAAATTAAAAATAAAAATATTTAAAATTGTAGAATTTAAAATTGGAGAGTGATGATTAGATGACTTATGAATTTGCTAAATATCCTGATGGTACAATTGGAGTATTTTCAAATATTGGAAAAAAAGAAAATGGAGAAGAATATATTCGTATTACTTTTGAAAGACCAAAAGAATATGGATTTGATACTTATGTAATTGAACTTCCAAGCTATAATGTTGTTTTAGAAGATGGAAATTATTCAGATGAAGAAAAGAAAACCTTTTTAGAAATTGTCAAAAATGGTGCATCCTTCTTCTTTAAATATGCACGTTTAGGAGGGTTGAAAATTGCCTAGTATTTTTGAAATAAAACGGTTATAAAATTTATTTTTGGACAAACGAAAATGATGAGCCAATTCATGTACATATTTCGAAAGGAAATCCAACAGCTAATAGCACTAAAGTTTGGCTAACTCAATCAGGAGGTTGTGTTCTCTGTCATAATAAAAGCAAAATTCCTGAAAGAGAATTAAATATTATTTGTGAAGATATCTCTTTGCATTATTTTCAAATTGTAGAAAAGTGGAAATTAATTCACTCAGGTAACATAAAATTTTATTGTTAAAAATTTTATGTACTACAATAACAAGATTAAAAATCGTTAATTTTTAGCTTATCTGCTTAAGAAATTATTCAAAATTTTTACAAAGACAAGCATATAGATAAAATTTACTAAAATAAGAATTAAAATGTAATAAACTAAAACTTCTTAAAATAAACTAAAATAAGAATATTTTAAGGAGTTTTTTACATACAAGAAATTTAAAAAAACATTTTTTAATCCTCCTTTTTTATTTGAGCAAAAAATAGAAAGTATATGTCAAACATTTAACTTTATACTTTCTTATTATTTTAGACATTACAAATAATCTATATATTTGTAAATATTTTACCCCATCAATAACTCAAATTTTATGTTCTATTGTTCTTTATTCCATGTAAGAACTTTATTTTCAACTTTCATTAGTTCCTCATCTGATAAATCTTTTATATTTTTATAATTATCTTCAATATAATATATATTATTTATTTTAGCATTATCAGGCAAATAAAATCTTATTTTCTCACTTTGAAAATCAATACAAATATTATTTCCTATTCTAATTAAATTATTTGATTGATCTGAATCTTTAAATAATTTAGTAAGTATATTTTGTGTTACATTTATATATATATCATAATTATTTTCATTTGTCTTTACTAATATAGCATTTCCATTTTTATAATTTCTTTCATTGATTTTTATGTCGATACCCTCATCTTCTGGAATTTCGACATTTACCAGATTATCTGTATATTTTATTGTATATTCATTAACATACAAAGAATACCAACCTATAAAAGCAATTAATATAATTGAGAATATACTAATTAGAACTATTTTTATGTTTCTATGTTTTAATTTGAGATTAAATTTTTTGATTGCCTCTTTTTCATCTACTTTCGATACCTTTTCATCTTTTTTTAATATATTTAATACCTCATTACATGAGTTACAATCTTTTAGATGCTTTTCTATAAATTGATTTGATTCATTTGAAGATATTTTTTCAACATATAGAGGTAATAAATCTTGCACAATTTTACAATTTTTACTCATTTCAAATTCTCCTTTACTTTTAATTTTGAACGATAATATGTTACTCTTGCCCAATTTTCACTTTTGTTAAATATTTCTCCAATTTGTTTAAATGAAAGTTCACTATAAACTCTTAAAGTAAATACTTCTTTATATGGTTCTCCTATTAAATGTAGTGCTTTTAAAATTTCTATATTTTGTTCATTTTTTATGATTTTTTCTATTATCATTTCTTCACTATCAGCAGTCTTTTCATCTAACTCATAAAGATTTTTGTTTTTTTTGCAATATGTATAATATGTGTTTTTTGCTATTTGGCATAGCCATGTAAGCATTTTAAATTTAGAATTGTATTTATTTATATTTTTTAATGCTTTATAAAATGTTTCTTGGGTAATTTCTTCCGCAATATTCTCATCTTTTGTCATGCTAAAAACATATCTATAAACACTACCATAATATTTGCTATAAACTTGTTCAAAATCCACTTTCACTTTATCCTTTCATATTCGTTCAATAGTAATACTTTTAATTTTATAATTTGTTACAAGATTTATATAAAAAATATAATTTTAATATAATTTAACGTTCATTTCTCCCAATATGTTTTTTTCCTCTTCTCCGTAAGAATTAACCTTTCTTTCAACTGGCACAATTTTTATACTGTCCAAATTTTCTTTCTTTTCAATAATTACATATTCTGTTAAATACATAGTTGCATTTTTAAAATCTTTGGCAGTTCCTATATCGCCAGTTGCCCATTCTTCTGTTTTTCCATCTTGATAAGTAATGGTTCTTTTTACTTCATATTGACAAGAACTAAGTGGCTCATCGTTACCATCATAAACATTAAAATCTATTAAGCCAATATAATCTTCATTTCTATTACTAGATAAACTTTGTATACTCACATCATCTATTTCAGTTGTTATTTTGGCAATAATTTGTAATGGAGTTACTTTGATTTCTTCTACTTTTTTAGTCATTTTCTTATAACTTACTGATGCATTTTCTGGATTTATTACTTTTGTGTTTTGAATTGCTTTTTCCTTAGATACTTCTACTTCAAAATTACCACCTATATTTATATACCTAGCATTGTTTGGGGTATTGACAGTCTGCATTCCACTTTCTGTTTTCTTTTTTTCACCAGTATTTGCTAGTACAACATTATTTAAGGTAATCTTAAAATTTTCTTTGTTATCTAATTCATCATCAGTCAATAAAAATAATTGATATACCTTATATTCATAATCTGAAATTTTTGTTACAGTCTGTGTCGTTTTTGTCCAAAATTCTTCATTATCTATAATTACATTATATGTAGGTTCACTAGCATAATAAGTTCTACCATATTCTTCTCGTTCTTGACCAAAAAATATTAATTCTACTGTATTTAATGTATCTTTTGCTTTTGACATATGATTATAATTTGGTGTTTCTCCTGTACCGTTATATTCTTTTTCATCCATTTCTTTTGCCCTTTGTAAGTCTTCTTCTGTAACAATACTTTCTCCTAATCTAAGATATTCTTTATCCTCTTTACTTAATTTTACATCAAATTCTAATATAGTAAATCCTTCATCACCAACTGTCGAAACTAAATCAATTTTAGTTTCATCATAAGTAATTTCTTGACCTTCAACATTTACTTTATAATCTTCATATTCATCTGAAAATTTAATACCTATCCATTCAAATATTGGTTTTCCTTCTACGGTACCACCAAAAGCAGCATAAACAGATACACTTCCTATAAGAACAATTATCATAGAAGCCATTACTGTGACTATTTTTCTCATATAAAACCTCCAATCGTTTTTATTTTTGTATTGCAATGTGTATTGTATTCTGTGTTCTACTTTTAGAGGAATATCTATGTGTTTTTGACTTGCTGTTTCTAATATTTTTTCAATATCTTTCATATTCAATCTCCTTCATATTGTTTTTTTAATTTGTCTTTACTTCTTGAAATTTTACTTCTTATTGTGCCTTCATTCTTTTTTAATATTTTACTAATTTCTTTTGTCGTATATCCTGAGCAATAATATAATGTTAGTATTAACTTTTCATCTGCATCTAAATTTCTGATTAGTACATCAAATCCAATCGTTTCATCATAATTTTCTTCAACCTTTATGTATTTTTCAAGTTCTTTATCTTCAAAAGAAATGTTATATTTGCTTCTTTTCTTATGAATTTTATTACATTCATTGATTAAAATTCTGATGACCCATGTTTTAAAAAATTTATTATTTTTTAATTTATGTAAATTTTTAAAACATTGCAGAATCGTTTCTTGCATTGCATCTGCTATATCATCATCATTATATAATCTTGTTTTTGCTATTAAATACATTTCTTCTTTTATTGACAAGATCAGTTCATCAAATGCTTTTTCATCTTTATTTTTTGCTCTTTTTACCAGTTCTTCCACTTTTATTCCTCCAAATTTATCTTATATGTACATATTTGATATTTATTAGATTTATTTAAGGTGTATTTTTGTTGCATACTATTTCTTTTTTATTATAATAAAAAGATAGAAATTAATCTATCTTTCTATTATTATATTTTTTTATATTATCTTTCAAAATATGCTTGATCGCCACCTATTATCTCTCCTGTGGTAGCATCAACATAATAGTATTTGTTCATGCCTTCCTTTATATATTTGTTATAATCAATATAATCTTTATCATCTACATTATGCTCAACCTTTACTTTCCATACTTTTCTTGTTATATTTTCTGTTTTATAATATATTTCATCTTCCATAGTACCCGTAACATCATATTTATCATTTTCAAGTTGGTAAATAAATGCATTCATTTTTTCTATTGATAAACTGCTGGTTATATTCGTAATTTCGTGAGGACTTAACTCTTGTTCTTTATTTTTAGCAATATTTATGGCTTCTTCTTCTGTAATGACTACTGGGTTATTTTGATACGTATTATCAGTGCCTATTAAGATGGAGTTTAAATATATTTTTCCATTATCATACATAAAAGAAATACTAAATGATTCATATTTATTTGCTACACCATCATAATATTTATAAAAGTTTGCTCCTAATAATTTATTTGTTTGGTTTTCAAAAGAATAATCTTGTGCACTTGTTTTAGATAGAATATATTTACCTTCTTCTATATCTAATTTATTATATACATCAGTTGATATTTTAGCAATTTCTTTATCATCTAATACTTGTGAATCAAGATGCTTATATTTTAAATCCATATCATTAAATGCGATAAACTCTCCACTTTTTGCATTCAATTGAACCATAAGGCCTTCTTCATATCCCCATTTCGTTTTTACCATATAATAACTGTTGACATCTTCATCATATCCTCTTTTTAATTCGATTCTATTTATGGTTTGATTTTTATAACCTAATTTTTCTAATATTTCAAGTCCCTTTGCTTTTGCTTCATCTTCACTTATTAATTCTTTCTTTTCTTCTTCTGTGACTTCTGCTGGTGGTAATTCATTTATCATTTCTTCTTCTGTATAACTTTTAGGCTCTTTCCATATTTTTTCATATAAATTTGTTGTCGCAAATACAACCCCTGTTCCTAATCCTAATACAACTAAAATTGTGGCAACAGATTTTGTTATTTTATTGATTTTTGGCATACTTTTTTCCTCCTCTTTAAATTCGGATATAGCTATTTTCATTTGTGATTTTTCAATTATATTTTTAATTATTTTATTTTCGTTCATAACCATACCCCCTTTTTTCTAATTCTTTTTTTAATTTTTTTCTTATTCTGGATAATCTTGATTTTACTTTAATTTCTGATATGCTTAGTTCCCTAGATATCTCCTTTATTTTTTTTGAAGAGTAGTAATAACTTGTAAATATCTTTCTATCTTCTTCTTTCATTTTCTTTAATTCTTCCATGATAATTCTTGTTTTTTCCTGTTCTTCTGTTTTATTATAGATATCTATATGATCCTGCATAGATGTTTCTAAAATTTCCATATTTAAGTTTTGGTTTGTTATCGTTCTCTGCTTTTTTTTAATTAAATTTTTTGTTATTCCTGCAATATATGGTTTTATTTCTTTGGTTACATCTAATTTTTTTCTATTTTGCCATATTGCAAGAAATACATCTGAAGCAATTTCTTCAATATCTTCATTATTAAAATGATATTTGCTATTTTTTATGATAATAAAAACATATCCCGCAAAGTCTTTTATGATATTTGTTATATCCATTTTTCCGTCAGAAATATATTCCTCTATTTTCTTATTAATCATTTTGTTTGGAGCTCCTTTTTTACATATCTATCTACATATTACCATTTTTTTGAGAAAGGTAACATTAAAATAAAAAAGATTAGTTTGAAACTAATCTATAATTGTAACTTATTACATATTAGATTATTCATTAATAGGAGTAACTATCATTACGTTTGCCTTAATTATTGCATTAGTAGTAATTATTAGCAAACAAAAATAACCAACAAAAAAACACATCTGTCTTGACCGGGCGATGTGTTTTTTAACATATAACCAAGCAAACCACTTTTGTGGTTTCTCCATTTCTTATATTTATGTACATTTAATAAAAATAATTTAAAATTCCTTTTATGTTCGCTTGTTTTTTATTGTAAATTATTGTAATATAATTGCAACCTTTCGCTTGAAAAGGCCAGTCTTTTTCTCAAAGGCGGAAAGGGGTGTACTACATATGACAATCGGCGATGCACTTCTTTGTTTAGTTGATAAATTGTTAGAAGAAAGGGAAAGAGTCGTTAGACTTGAACTTTCAAAACAAAATCAACAAAATAAAGATGAGCAAACAGGCAAAGACTGATTGTAGACATACATAAGTCGTAGGGCAAATTCTTCCGGATTTGCTCTATTTTTAAGATTTGCTCTATTTTTAAGATTTGCTCTATTTTTAAGATTTGCTCTATTTTTAAGCAAAAAAAATAGTATGTGCACTTCCGGATACACATACAACTACAATCTGACAATCGGCATCAGACACATTTATTATGTACTTAAATAATAACATATTATTAATGCTTTGTCAAATGAAATTTCAAAAAATCAACTTTAAATATTCCGCACTTTTGTTAGTTATGAACAGCAAAAAATAGCCCAATCTATAATACTATAATAAATATATAAAGCATAAAAAAAGCCAATCATCACTTGTATATTTATTTAATAAAAATAATTTAAATTTTCTTTTATGTTCGCTTGTTTTTTACTGTAACTTATTGTAATATAATAGCAACCTTTCGCTTGAAAAGGCCAGTCTTTTTCTCAAAGGCGGAAAGGGGGCTATAATTTGAATACTAGCGATTTAGTTTTGCATTTTGTTAATAAGTACATAGAAGAAAAAGAAAAAAACTTTTTCTTGCAACAACAGTTGGAACAACAAAAACAACAAATGCAAAATGACAACAAAGTTAAGACTAATTAGCTTGTATTTAGTCGTAGAGCGGATTCGTGGTCTGCTCTATTTTTTTTAAATAAAAAAGTATGTGCATTCGTGGTACACATACTGCTACTCTTTGAACACTAGCGACATTCAAAGTTGATTTATTTTGTAATTACATAATAACATATTATTAATGCTTTGTCAAATGAAATTTCAAAAAATCAACTTTAAATATTCCTCACTTTTGTTAGTTATGAACAGCAAAAAATAGCTTAATCTATAATACTATAATAAATATATAAAGCATAAAAAAAAGCCAATCATCAAGAGCTTCCCTCAAAACGAATGACCTTTATAATGGAGCCACTTCCCAGATTCGAACTGGGGACCCTCGCATTACAAGTGCGATGCTCTGGCCAGCTGAGCTAAAGTGGCAAAATTTGGTGACCCCGACGGGAATCGAACCCATGTCTCCGCCGTGAAAGGGCGATGTCTTAACCGCTTGACCACGGGGCCTTATATATAAAGAACTAAATAGATTGGTATTTAGTTCTTTTTGGTGAGCCATCCGCGACTCGAACGCGGGACAACTTGATTAAAAGTCAAGTGCTCTACCACCTGAGCTAATGGCCCATAAGTGCGTTATCTAGAACGCTTTTATAGTTTACAATATTTTTTAGCAGTTGTCAATAGATTTATGAAAAATTTGTGAAATTTTTTTGTTTTTTTGATAAACACCTCTATTTTTTAGAAAAAATTCACAAATTTTTCATGTTTATCATCTATTTTTATATGCATCGTTTAATTTCATAAACAGATACTTTTCTTATGATTTTCTTATTCTGCATTTAATTTTTCTAATACATCTTCTACATCGATTCCATGAACATCACAAGCTTCTTCAATTGTTTCCATTTGAGATGCAGGACAACCTATGCAATGCATTCCAACATTTAATAATATTTCTGCTTTTTCTGGAGCAACTTCTAACAATTCTCCAATTCTTGTATCTTTATTAAATTTCATTATAAATCCTCCCATTTAAAATATTATTGTTACAGTTCAAATTAAAATCTGTTGACTCAATACATTATATAAATTATTGAATCTATATTGTCTGAAAAGTAACTCATCATTATAAATTTTATCACAAATTTTGCAAAAAGTATAGACAAATGATAAAAAATATTGTATTATGGAAAAAATTGTAAGGTGGTGATTATATTTTTACACTCTTAGATTTATTTTTCATCTCTTTTATTATTCATCTTTTTATTACTTTATATTCAATTTATACATTTTTTGATATCAAAATTTTTCATAATCAACAAGGTTCAAAATTGAAATTAAAACAAAAATTCATAGAGAAAGGAGGTTCTTAGTTTATTAAACGATTTTTAATTTTACGATTTTTGAAAGTATTTCTTATCCTATTTTTCACTGCATTTTTCCTTTTTTTACACTGTCAATTCTTTCGTTCCATTTATACTGCAGAAGAATTAATTATTCCTTATGGATTAAAGCCTTTTGACATTTGTTCAAAAAATCCAATTTTATGGAAATATATAAAAATTATACATATTGTTAGCTTTGCTTTTTCAATGATAATCATAACAAATTTTTTCTTATCTAAATTGTTCCGAAAATTTTTTAAATCAGAAAAAAATGAATCAAAAACAACCAAACCAAACTCTATGTTAGCCAAGAAACCAAAAAATATGTCTAATAGCTATAATAATCTGCAATTATGCATTGGATTTGACAAAATTTCAAAATCAAAAATGTATATTCCTGAAAGTGGACTCTATCAAAATTTTTTAATTACGGGTACCATTGGTTCTGGAAAAACCTCTTCTGCCATGTATCCTTTTACAGAACAAATTCTTGCGTTTAATAACAAACATCCTAACCAAAAAGTAGCAATGCTGATTTTAGATGTAAAAGGAAATTATTATTCACAAGTAAAACAATTTTGTAAAACATATAATCTACTTTCTGATTTAATAGTAATAGAACTACATTCTCATATTCATTACAATCCATTACATAAACCTCATTTAAAACCTCAAGTATTAGCCAATCGTTTAAAAACTATTCTTTTATTATTCTCAGAAAACAATTCAGAATCTTATTGGTTAGACAAAGCAGAACAAGTTTTAACTGAATGTATCAAATTATGTCGTTTTTATAATCAAGGATATGTTACATTTTTAGAACTTCACAAATTAATAACTATTCCAACATATTACAAAGAAAAAATCCCTATATTAAAAGAACTTTTTATTCATGGAAAATTAAAAAAACAGGAAATTTATGAATTAAATGCTTGCTTAGATTTTTTTGAAAAGGAATTTGAAGCTTTAGATCAAAGAACAAAAGCAATCCTTATTTCTGAAATCACTCGCATTACCAATACTTTTGTTTCCGATTATGATGTTATGTCTTGTTTTTGTTCCCCTAAAGAAAAACTTACTTTTACTGGTTTTGAAGAAGTCATAAAAAAAGGAAAAATTGTTGTTTTAAATATGAATATTTCTGAATATGCCAATCTTTCTAAAATCATTGCAACCTATTTAAAACTTGATTTTCAAACAGAAATATTAACCAATTTATCTAATAATACCATTTATCATACAGCTTTTATTTGTGATGAATATGATAAATATGCTAGTAAAACAGATGCAGAATTTTTCTCTTTAAGTCGAGAAGCAAAATGTATCAATATTGTTAGTACACAAAGTTATTCTTCTTTAAAAAACACCTTAAAAGATGATTCCTTTGTAAAAGTCATTGTTCAAAATTTAATTAATAAAATTTGGTTTCGTACAGATGATATTTTTACAATTGAAGAAGCCCAAAAACAATTAGGAAAAGAAGAAAAAACAAGAATCTCAAAAAGCGTTTCTGAAAATGCTAAAGAAACCAATTTTAGTTATATTTCTAATACTCTAAATTCTGAAAATTCCAATATTTCTGAATCTATTAGTACATATATCCAAAATGATTATATTTATGAATCTAATTATTTTACACAAGAATTAGAAACCTTTCATGCTTTATGTTTTTTATCAGATGGTAATAAAATATATCCTCCTTGCAAATTACAAATGATTCCCTATTTTAAAAAGAAAACAATAACATAAAAAATAAATTATTTTAATAACATACTTACAAATAAAATTTTATACAAGAAAGGACTGAATTTACTATGAAAAGAAAAAAAACAAATATAAAAATTAACCAAAAACAAAAACCAATGTATTTCTATGGTTTATATATTTTTTTATTATTCCTTATTCTTCTATTTTGCTATTCTTCTAAAACATTTGCACTTGGAGACCCTAAACTAATTAGTACGATTAATTCCGCTTTTGAAGATATTGAAAGTTGGCTTTTAAAAATTGCAACACCTGCTGCGGCCGTAGCGGTTGGTACTGGTGTATTTATGAAAAAATTTAGTTTTGGCGATGATGAAAAAATACGAACAGGAAAAAAATTAATTAAAGGTTCTTTGTTTTCATATGCTTTTATACTTGCAATAGATTTAATTTTATCTGCTATACAATCTTTAGTAGGATAGGAGGTTAAATGGAATCATCTCAAAATATTACACAAGTTATTATTGATACCATTAATACTATTTTTGAAAATCTTTTTAGTTCCATTGATAATAACTTATATAGCTCATTAGATGAGCTTACCTTTATTAATTCTGATATTTTAACAGATAAATATTTTCAAGATATTTTAGGTACATCAAGTTCTAGTGGTATTTTATTAATTGCTAATACTTTATTATTTGCTTTTATTTTATATTACAGTATTAAATATTTATTATCTCATTTAACTTATGACAAAATTGATAAACCTTCTAGTTTTTTTATAAAAATGGTGCTTTATGCCATTTGTATGAATTCTTCCTTCTTTATTGTAGAAATATTTATTGATTTAATATCTAACACTTCCTTGTTTATCCGTAGCATTGGTGAAGATTTATTTCAAGAAAGTATTTGTTTTTCATCTTTAATTACAAATATAAATACGAATATCTCTGTTGACACCTCTTCTTTAAATATTTTTACCATTGATGGCTTAATAAAAGGTATCTTATCTATTTCTCTATTAAATTTAGTGTTTACTTATTCTTTAAGATATATTTTTATAAAAGTTTTTGTACTCATAACCCCTTTTGCCTTTTTATCATTAATTCTTTCTAATACGAATTGGTTTTTCAAAGCTTGGTTGAAAAATTTATTTTCTCTTTTATTTATTCAAATTATTGTATCAATTATTTTATTATTAATGTTCTCTGTTGACTTTTCAAATACAGATTTGTTTAGTAAATTTATTTATGTTGGTGGTATGTATGCTTTAATCAGAGCAAATTCTCTTGTACGTGAATTTATCGGTGGTGTTTCCACAACTGTTTCACAATCTGTGAAAAGTTTTACAAATTTAAAATAAGAAATAAAATTGGAGGCGATTTTTTGAAATTTATTTTTCCGCAAAATTATACCTTTAAAAATAAAATATTCGGATTTATTGATTATTCTGTAGTAATTATCAATATTATTTGGATTGTCATTGTTGGTGGGGTACTTCATATATGTATTCAAGATATAAATATAAAGGTTATTATTTTTATTCTCTTTTGTTTCCCGGTATTTTTGCTTAGTATTTCTGGTATTCATGGGGAAAATATTATCTATGTATTTATCTATATGTTTAAATTTTTTATAAAACAAAAATTATTTTTTTACACTAAAACAAACAGGTATAGGTAATTGGGGCTTTCGAATCTGAAATTTAAAAATTTTTTCTTGAATTTTTTGTCTAAAAAAGATATAATTTGAATTACCAAATCATGAAATTTTATTAAAAGCTTATAAGTAATGAAATCAAATATTTGTATAAATACATATGAAAATTTTATAATTTTAAAAAATATATCTTAATTTGGCCTTAGAAAGGATTGATAGCGAAAATGAAATTAGAACAAAATGATAAAACACTTTTATTTTCTGAAACAACGATACCTGACATATTTTTTTCAGATTATTTGTCTCAAATACCAGGAGATTACTTGAAAATTTATTTATATACATTATTTCTTTCAAAATATAATAAAGATATCAAATTAAATGATTTATCTAAAAAATTAAATATACCTTTAAAATCAATTAGTGAAGGCTTTAAATTTCTGGAAGAAAATAAATTACTTACAAAAAAATCAACTGGATATGTTATTGTGGATTTACAAGAAGCTACACTTCATGAATTGTATAGTCCAAATTTAACAGTTTCAAAAGAAAAAGTTGAACAAACTGCTAAAAATCAATCTAGAGCAAAAGCGATTGAACATATTAACAATATGTATTTCCAGGGAATTATGAGTCCATCATGGTATAATGATATTGATCTTTGGTTTAAAAAATATAATTTTGATGAACAAGTTATGATTGCCCTTTTTGATTATTGCTATAATAGAAGTGCTATGCATAGAAATTATGTACAAACCGTTGCGGAAGCTTGGGCTGCAAATAAAATAAAAACTTGGAATGATTTAGATATTTATTATGCAAAACAAGAAAAATTAAATACTTTGAAAAAAACCATTTCTAAAAAACTTGGTAAACATGGAAACTTAACACAATATGAAGAAGCTTATATTGAAAATTGGGTATTAAATTATGGATATGATATGGATATTATTGAAATTGCTCTAAAACGTACAACTTTAAAACAATCTCCTACATTTGAATATATTAATACCATTATTACAGATTGGCATGACAGAAATCTAAAAACGCCTTCTGAAGTAAATGCATTTATTGAGCAAAGGAAAAAGCTAAATAAAGATACAAAAAATTTAAAAAATAAAGTAGAAAAAGCAAATTATGAACAAAGAAAATATGAAAATTTAGACTTTTTATATGCAAATCAAATGGATAAGGAGGATAAAATTGGCTAATGAAATTTTAAATACTTTATTAAAAGAATATGAACAAAAAAAGGTAAGAGCAGAAATTGCAGCTGATGAAAGAAAAGAAGCTTTATATAAAAAAATTCCTAGATTGCAAACACTTGAAAATGAAATAAATAATAGTGCTCTTTCTACTGCAAAAGATATTTTAAATAAAAAATATACTTCTTTATCTTCACTTTCAGATAAGATTGATTCTTTGAAAAAAGAAAAAGAAGAAATTTTGAAAAAAAATCATATTGATCCTAATTATCTAACCCCGCATTATGAATGTCCTATATGCAAAGATACTGGATATATTCAAAAGGATAATTATCAAACAGAAATGTGTTCTTGCTTAAAACAAAAACTTCTCGATATTTCTTTTAATAAATCCAATATGTCTAATTTAGATAAAGAAAATTTTTCTACTTTTAATGAACTACTTTTTTCTGATAAAGCAAATCCTGAAAAATACAGATTTTCAATTTCCCCTAGGGAAAACATGATTAAAATTAAAGAAAAATCTTTAGAGTTTGTCCAAAATTTTGATAATCCAGATTATAAAAATTTATTATTTTCAGGAAATACAGGACTTGGAAAAACATTTCTTTCTAATTGTATTGCTAATGAAGTATTAAAATTAGGAAAAACTGTACTATATCAAACAGCACCGGTTTTATTGGAAAATATTATTGATTATAAATTAAATAAACAAAAAGCAAATTTAGAAGATATTAATAAATCTGTATTAGAAACGGACTTGTTGATTATTGATGACTTGGGAACAGAAAGTTTAAATAGTATGAAATTAAGTGAATTATTTACAATTATCAATACTAGAATTCTAAATTTAAATCATAAAATTACGAAAACGATTATCTCAACAAATTTAAATATTAATGAAATTTTCAGTAAATATGAAGAGAGAATTGGTTCTAGAATTGCTGGATATTATGATATTTATTGTTTCTTTGGAGATGATATACGCTTTAAAAAAAGGTAAAGAAAAAGTGAATAGCAAGATAAAAATCGATTTTCTTATACAATAAAAAATCCTTTTAAGATTTTTCTTAAAAGGATTTTTTATTATCATAGACAACAAGATTCTGTGGTACCCAACTGCAATCTCTGATTTCAATATCGGGTCGATTCTCGTTTTTATGAATTTTCCACATCATTAATTTCTGGTGCTAATATTTCCATACTAACAACTTTTCCACCATCACTTGTTCTCATTAATGTAACACCTTGTGTTGATCTACCTAAAACACTGATGTCTTTTACATTTATTCTAATAATCGTTCCAGTATCTGTAATTAACATGACATCATCTTCTTCAGATGCAATTCTAACACCAACTAATTTACCTGTCTTAGAAGTAATCTTATATGTGATGACACCTTTTCCACCTCTATTTTGTACTCTATATTCATCTAATTCCGTTCTCTTTCCAAATCCATTCTCTGTAATTGCTAATAAAGTTGCTTTTCCACCAGCTATAACAGATTCCATTCCGATAACTTCATCATCTTCATCTAATCTAATTCCAATGACACCTTGAGAAACTCTACCAATTGGTCTTACATCTTTTTCATCAAATGTAATACACATTCCATTTCTCGTAACTAGAACCACATTATCTTCTCCATCTGTTAATCTTACACCAATTAACTCATCATCTTCTTTTAATGTAATTCCTTGTAAACCTGTCTTTCTAGTAGAATCATATTCTTTTAAGGCTGTCTTTTTGATTAATCCATTCTTTGTTGCCATTAATAAATATTTTCCCTCAGCAAAGTTTTGAATTGGTATAACAGCAGATACTTTTTCTCCTGCGTCTAAACTTAATAAATTTACGATTGCAGTACCTTTTGCAGTTCTTCCTGCTTCTGGAATTTCATAACCTCTTAAATGATATAACTTACCTTTATTCGTAAAGAATAAGATTGTATCATGTGTTGAAGCTGTGAAGATTTGTTTTACAAAATCATCTTCTCTAGTTGCAATTCCTGTTATTCCTTTTCCCCCACGTCTTTGACTCTTATATGTATCAATTGGCATTCTTTTGATGTATCCAAAATGTGTTAAGGCTACAACAGTTTGCTCTTCCTTAATTAAATCTTCTACATCAATTTCACCTTCTGCTGCTACAATTTTTGTTTTTCTTTCATCACCAAATTTATCTTTAATTTCTAATAATTCTTCTTTGATAATGTCAAAAACTAATCTTTCACTATTTAGAATATCTCTTAAATGTGCAATTAATTCCATTAATTGATTATATTCTTCTTCAATTTTCTCTCTTTGCAAACCTGATAATGTTCTTAATCTCATATCCAAAATAGCTTGAGCTTGGATATCCGTAAGTCCAAATCTTTCCATTAATCTTTCTTTTGCATCATCATAAGAATTTCTAATAATATTAATAACCTCATCAATATTATCTAACGCAATTTTTAATCCTTCTAAAATATGTGCTCTTGCTAGTGCTTTATCTAAATCAAATTGTGTTCTTCTTAAAATAACATCTTTTCTATGATCTATATAACAATCTAAACATTGTCTTAATGTTAAAATTTTTGGAACTCCATTTACTAATGCAAGCATGATAATACCAAATGTTGTTTGCATTTGTGTATGTTTAAATAATTGATTTAATACAACTTGTGGGTTTGCATCTCTCTTTAATTCAATAACAACTCTGACTCTATCTTTTCTATCAGATTCATCTCTACATTCTGAAATTCCCTCTATTTTTCTTTCTTTTGATAAATCAGATATTGTTTTAATTAAATTTGCTTTATTTACTTGATATGGTAAAGAAGAAACGATAATTCTTTGTCTATTTCCGCTCATTTCTTCAATCTCTGTTTCAGCTCTTAAAGTGATTTTTCCTTTACCTGTTGTATATGCTTGTTTAATCCCTTCAAGTCCTAAAATAATTCCCTCCGTTGGAAAATCTGGACCCTTAATAATACTCATTAATTCTTCATCTGTTACATTATCTTCATCAATGATTTTAATAATTCCATCTATTAATTCTGTTAAATTAT